>JAADFT010000383.1 GCA_013152765.1 Calditrichota bacterium
CCAGGTCGCGGCCGGGCGCCACGCCTTCCTGACAGGAAAGCTTCAGCACAGCTTTCTGCGGAGGATCCGGCAGATTCACGGCTGCAGCACCCAGCGGAACCACGGTCATCCCGGCCCCTGCCGCAACCGACCACTTCAAAAATTCTCGACGATCCATTTCGAGACCTCTCTGTCTTGCCAACGTCGTCATCGCCAACGTCTCACCTGAGGTCCAGCACGCGTCCCCGACAGCTACTCCGTCGCGTGCCGGTCGCGATGGGCACTCCCATTTCAACCGAACACCTTACGGCGTCCCGGGCACGGGGATCTTCACCTCGATGTCCACAGGACCCATCGCGTATTCCATCGGTCCCAACCGCATGTTGGAAGCCCAGATCTCGTCCCAGGTGATTTCCTTGCCCGTGTAAGCCGCCTCTCTGCCCAGGATGGCCGTCAGCGTCGAAATGGCCGTATTCTCAGCCTCCACAAAGGGTTTTTCCGTACGAATGCTGGTGACCAGGTCGATGTGTTCCTGAACGTAGGGGTTGATTTTGACCCCTTCGTACTGCCAGGCTACCGTGCCGTCTGGCTTGTAAATCGTACCGCGACAATTGGCGTAGCCTTTGGTGCCAATCACCCATTCGGACACGTTGTTCGCACAACCGTTGATCTGGCGAGCCATGTCGTGAAGGTGAATCTCGTCGTTGTACACGAAGTCCACGCTGAAGAAGTCGTACTGATCGCCCGTGACCCGGCGCATCCGGGCGCCAAATCCGATGGCCTTCACAGGGTGATCGCCCAGGAACCAGTTGATGACGTCGATGTTGTGGACGTTCTGTTCCACGATGTGATCACCGGACAACCAGCGCCAGTTCACCCAGTCCCGGATCATGTACTCCATGTCCGACCAGCCGGGCTTTCGTTCCCGGTACCAGACTTGTCCACCCAGCCAGTACGCCCGGGCTGCCACAATGTCGCCGATGGCTCCGTCCAGGATGCGCTTGAACGTAGCGATGTACTCCCGCTGGTGCCGCCGCTGCGTTCCCGTGACCACGGAGAGACCAAGCGCACGCGCTTTCGTAGCGGTGTCAATGATCGACCGGGCCCCCACCGGATCCACAGCGACCGGCTTTTCCATGAACACGTGCTTGCGAGCGTCGACAGCCGCTGCAAAGTGTTCCGGGCGAAAATGAGGTGGGGTAGCAAGAATCACCAGGTCCACACCGGAATCCAGCACTTTCTTGTAAGCGTCGAATCCGAGAAAACAGCGGCTGTCCGGCACCTCAACCCCGGCTTTCTCTTTCAGGCGTTTCCGACTGGACGCCAACCGATCGGCAAAAACGTCGGCCATGGCAGCGATTTCGAGCCCGGGTCCGGCAGACAGGAAATTCAAGGCTGCGCCGGTGCCCCGGTTGCCGCACCCGATCAGGCCCGCTTTCAGCTTACGCCCTTCCGGCGCTTTCTCCAGAAGCGGCGGAAAGGTGTACTCCCGCGCGGGCTTTTTCGAACAGGACAGTAACGCCGCCCCCGCCACACTGGCCAAAGCTACCGTACCGAGAAAATCTCGCCGACTGACCTCCTTTTGCTGCTCACTCATGGCTTGCTCCTCCTTTGCCCGTAGCTTTGGAGCGGTTTCGAAACGCTTGCTTTTCCCGAACGGTACTCGCGCACAACCCGAAACCCCACATCGACGCAGTCGGAGTACCACCACCGGCTTTTAGGAGACTGTGGATCCGTCATCAGCCAGGCGTCGTGGCGGGTGTGGTCGCGGGCTGCGCAACGCACATCCGCGGCATCGCTGGCAAACGAGCCGCCACGAACCACATGTTCGGTCCCTGTCGTCGGCCCTTTGGGATTGACCAGTAGCGACTCCCCCGCCGCCGAGTAAGCATCGGGAGCATACCAATCCAGACAAAACTCGCGCACATTGCCCAGCATGTTGAACAGACCAAACGGATTGGGGCGCTTGGTGTACGGCGGGTGCGTTCGACCGCGAGCGTTCTCGGCGTACCACACGAACCGGTCAATCCGTGATGTGTCCGGTCCGAAAAGTCTGTTCCGCCAGTTTCGCCGACTGAACCGCCGAGGATCTCCCTCGAAAAAGTACGGCCCCGATGTTCCGCCTCGACACGCGTACTCCCACTCAGCCTCTGTTGGCAGCCGGTACCGACGCCCGGTCACCCGCGACAGCCACTCGCAGTAGCGCGTCGCCGCGTAGAAGGTCATCGTAATTGCGGGCCGCGTCCCTCGTCCCCAGCCTTGATCCGGGTTGCCGTAGGGCGGCGTGGGGCCGGTTTCAACGTCAAGATCGCCAGCCGTGTGCTTCGAGCTGACGCCCGTCTGCCGCACAAACTCGTCGTACTCCGCCCAGGTCACTTCTACGCGTCCCATCCAGAAGGAGTCCACGCGGACACGGTGTACGGGCCCCTCATCGGGCCTTCGGTAGGGCTCGTCCGGTGGGGATCCCATCTCAAACTCGCCGCCGGGGATGGCCACCATCTCGAAATGGATCTGCGTGCCGGGGATCCACTCCGCGTAGTCTTCGAAACGAATCCCGTCGCCGGTTGGCGTCGGAGGACGAAAAGATCCGCGCGTCTCCGACAAGGCCACCTCAGGCACCGGAGCCTCGCCCTCCCGCGTGTGTCCGACGCCGAGGTGGCAATTCACGCAACGCACCTCGCCTTTCTTCTGCAAATAGTGGATGTGCCCCTCCTCGCCTTTCTTGGAGAGCCCTACGCTGAACAGATCCACGTGGCAACGGCGACAAGCTGCGTCGGGGATCATTTGCTGGGCGTGCGCCGGTCGACGTTTTGCTTCCCAGTCGAAATCAGCCGAGTCCTTCGTCACTTTGCCCCACACGTCACGCACGCCGAGACGAAATTTCGCCGCCACACGCGCCAGGCCGCCCGGCGGCAGGTGACACTCGGTACAGTGAACGACCACACCGGACCGATTCCGAAAATGGGGCGACTCCTTCCAGGTGGTTGTGGCGTGTGGATGGACGTGGCACGACGCGCAGAAGCGGTCGGAAGAGGTCACGTGCTCTGTGATCACTGCAGCCAGGGCGAGAGCGAGTCCCAGGACAACACCGATTCCGAGTCGGAGAGAGCGAAAACGCGGCCAGGTGAAACGCATCGAAGTGTCTCCGGCGTGGGTGAAGTGGACAAACCAGGCAGGTGGAACTCCAGGCTACAGGAAGGCCGGGTGAACCAGCCCTCCACCGCGCCGCAGCGCAACACCGGGTTTCAGCAGTTCATCGCTAAACTGCGCGAAATTACCAAGGCGCTGTAACAAAGGCAAGAAATTTCGGCGTAGTGTTTCGATTTTTTACAGTGTTGAAATCGTTTGCCTGAGAATCTCAGCGGCGTGTGTCTTGAGACCGCGCGGGGTTTGCGACGAGTGGAGTCGTAGCACTCCAAACACCGATCTGGAGGGCAAAATCTCCAGATTTTGCCACGGGCTCGAAGAGCCCGTAAGGTAGCGCGAGCTTTAGCTCGTGCAAGGAACCTGCAGAAGCATGTCTACCGCCGGGACGACCGTGGAAGGACGTCCCGAGTGTTGGCTGCCAGACCAACACAGCGGCAGCAGGCTGCCGCACTCCAAAGCACCCCGGAC
>JAADFT010000384.1 GCA_013152765.1 Calditrichota bacterium
GAGCCAGCGAGCGCAGACTACCCTCGGGCGTCCGAAACCGGGCCAGCTCCCTGCTGCCGCTCCAGACGGAAATCGATCTGGAATCCGCTGTTGCAACCACGGCACCGTCCCCACTGACAGCCACGCGAGTGGCTCTGGGTAGAGTCCAGACACGACCAGTCTCTCCGGAGAGCACGACGGTCTCGTCCAGGCCGGCGACCACGAAGGTAACGCCCGACGAGGCAAGTGCAAAAGCGTGGGGAGTCCTGACCCTGCTCTGCACGACCAGCCTTCCGTCCGGTGCGTAAAGGCGCACCCAACGCGTTCCCCACGGGCTGTCCACTGGTGTCAGCGTGGCCAGCCAGCCGGTGTCGGACAGGTAAACGCCGTCCCCGCAGGGCTCGGCAACGCGGTAAAGAAGCGAGTCCCCTTGCCACACACTCGCTGCTTCCAGGCTGAACGTGTCTGAGCCCTCGCCGTCGGCTCTTGCGACGAAACGGCAAAGCCGTGCCGGCGAGAAAACTTCCACCGTGCCGTCCGAGTGCACTACAGTGCTGTCCCGCGGCGTGAGGAGCCCGGTAGGAGTGACGCCGAAGCGGATCCGTTCTCCGTTCCCGGCGGCACACACACCGAGGCTCAACAAAGTCGCCAACGTTACCGACAAAGCTGTTCGCTTCACGCTCTTTCCTCAGTCGTCCTGTTCCGCCCGTGCTGCGGCTCCGTTCCAGGAGTTCCTTCCGCCCCAGTGGGGATCAAAACTCAAGCTCGACCAGCAACGCTTCCCCTTCCGGAATCCTCACCTCTTCGGGAAAATCGAGAACAAATCCGCCTGCCGTGCCCGACACACGCGCGGGTACAACTTCTCCGTTCACACTGACGTTCACCCTTCTGGGCGCTGACTTCTGCCAGCCGAGCGCAAGGGAACGAAGCCGCTGCTCGCCCCAGAGCACCCGTAGTTCAGCGGTTCCCTGGCCCGGGCGTTGCTCGTACGTGCCCCAGGCTTCCGCAGAGGACCAGAAGCACCGGAAGCGGTTTTGCCTCAAAACCGGCGCAAAAGCCATTCTGCCCTCCACCGCGTCCAGGTGGTAACCGGAAAGAGCCAGCAGCAGTGACCACGACGACAGTGCTCTGGCGTAGTGGTGCCCGCACTCCTCCTGATCCCAGGGGTTGCGCCGCAAACCGTCGTAGCGTTCGGCCACGCCGCGCACAACCGAAAGCCCTTCCCGCACGAGTCCTTCGTACAGCATCAGAGCCGCAACCTCGTACTCGACTCCGGTCCAGACCTCGCTGGCGTAGACCAGAGGCAATTTTGGCTTCCCTCCACGGGGCCACGTGCAGTTCAGGAGACCGGGCTCGTCATTCAGCCCGAAAACCCTCTCTACGTTCGGGTAATTGCGTAGCTCCCGCTGCCAGTTAAAAGTAAACACGGACTTCAACGCCTCTCTGACGTGTGCTTTAGGCAGAAAACCGGACAGCCCAACGACGCGCACCCACCACTCGCCCTGAAGCTGGTCGGACAGGCATCCCGACCCGATCTGGTACTTGGGGAAATCTTCCTGACCCGGCGTACGCAGGTGCTCGGGCAGTTCAGCGTCGGCGGGGACGGTCACTTTTTGCTCGTAGTACTCTCCGTTCCACAACAGCCTGTCCAGGCGCTCCCCTCCTTTGCGAGCCAGCGCCTCGTACTCCCGGGCCCGTCCCGCGTCCCCGAGCGCAGCGGCCATCTCGCTGGCAGCCCGCAGGGCAGCCAGGTACAGCGTGCCCGTCATCGGGTTAGGGCCGTAAAACTCGATGTCAAACGTGTTGTGCTGCTCGCCTTCCATCACGCCGTCCCGGTCGGCGTCCCACGCGTTCTCAGCGGTCCAGGCGTACTCCAGCGCCTTCACAACACCCGGCCAGATCTTTCTCAGCCAGTCCGTGTCGCCCGAGAGCTTCCACTCACGGTAGGCTTTCAGAATGGTACCCATTTGACCGTCCGCGGCGGGCTTCAAGTCCCACAGGTAAGGTCCAAGGGGCACCAGCGTGCGGAAAGCCATGCTGCCGTCCTCGCGCAGGTTGTGGAGGAAATCGACCTCCCGCATGCTGCGCTCGAGTTCCGGGAACAGGAAAGCGAGTGTCTGTTCGTAATTCCACACGTGGGTACAGTTCATCGGGCAACAGCCCGAGGTGTTGGAGCAACCCTCGAAGGCAAAGAACGTCCCGTCTTCAGCGCGCCAGCAGGTGTTGGTGCGCAGGGTCGAAAGCTGGCTCGACACAGCCTCAAGAACGTACCAGGGCAGCGTACTGCCGAAAAGGGCGTCGTGGAACCGGCGAGTCTGCTGCTCCAACCGTGGCAGGTTCTCGACCACGTAGCTCACCACATCCCAGGCGTCCTGCCACTGCGTGGCGTACCAGTTGCGCACCGGTTTGCCTTTCACCTCGGGCTGCCAGTTCCAGGTGTTCACACGGGTCGGAAAATGCCAGGCCAGAATCAGCGGCAACGCCACCGACTCACCGGGCTCCAGGCTACCCTTCAGCACCAGCACCCCAACGTCCGACTTGCCCTGTGGCGACGGCTCCGCCTCTGTGACAGGGGTGATGTCGCCGTCCGCAGAAAAGTCGTCCCAGAACAGGTGCACGCCGTCCCACCAGCCACCCCGGTACCAGTGCGTCTGGGCCGTGACGCTTCGCCAGGTTGTGGCCAGAGCCATCGTGCCGTAAGCGGGGTCCTCGGGTTCGAGACGCCGGGAAGAAAGTCGCAACCCACGGAACGTTCCGGCGTCGACGAACTCGTTCAGGTTCTGGCCTAACCGCGAGCTCCCAAAGTCGTAGCCGTCGGTGCCGATCGGGTTGAAAAGAGTCGACGCCAAAGCGTAGCACACAGGCTTGCCGCTCAGGTTAGCCAGACGCCAGGTGAGGAGAATTGCAGGAATGCCGCTGTCCTTCGCGTTGAGGGGCACGAGTGGATTCCAGGCTTCCAGCGACACCTGGACAGGCAGGTCGGGGTCCTGGAAGTCGATCCAGGCGAACGAGTACTCGCCCCGGAAGCGTGCTTCACGAAGGCGGGGCAAGCCGGAGACCTGGTCGGCGGGGCTTCCGAATCCACCGCTGCTGTAGGGCGGGAACAGCTCGCGCTCCAGCACCTTTGTGACGGAACCTCCACCCTCCACTTCTGTCCAGAGGGCGAAGAACGAGTACGGCAGATCTTTGCCTTTTCCGGGGTGGTTGAAAATCTCCCAGTCCCGCAGGTCGCCGCGGCCGCCGAGTGAAATCGTTCCCGTGCCGATGCCGCCGAGTGGGAAAGCAATTGCCTGCAAGGCTTTGCCCGTGAAAACCCGCTGTTCCGAGCTAACGAACAGCTTTCCGTCCGCGTAAGGTTTCCCGCTGTGCTGCGCCAAACCTCCTCCTGCCACCAGGTACAGTCCAACTGCGAGAGCCAATCCCTTGCGCATGTCAGGCCCTCCTTACTCAAGTGGACCACCCACCCCTCCGCGCAGCAAGTTAGCCCAAAGAAATGAAAATGTCAACCGGACGCGGCGTAGCGCAAGCCTCAGTTCGTGCGAAGAAGCAGCAGAAGCATGTCTACCGCCGGGACGATCGTGGAAGGACGTCCCGAGTGTTCGCTGGCACACCCGC
>JAADFT010000385.1:0-6944 GCA_013152765.1 Calditrichota bacterium
CCACTGGGCCAAGCCGTTGGGAATGGGAGATGTCCACCCGATCGTAGTGCAGAAGACGATTCGTCCAGCGCCACTCCGGGTAGACGGGTTTGTCGTACACACCGGCCGTGAAGCGGAAGAGCGTGCGGTGGCGGCCCGCGGGAGCTCTGGTGATCACGTTGATGACCCCACCTAAAGCGTTCGAGCCGTAGAGGGCCGAAGCGGCGCCCTTGACCACCTCAATGCGCTCGATGTCCATCACGGGCAGGGCGTCCCAGTTGATCTCGCCTGTGTCACCCGCCATCGTCGGCACACCGTCCACCAGGAACAGGACGCGCGTCCCGGCGCCGCGGCTGTAGCCCGAGCATGCCCGAATGTTCACGTGGTTGCCGACGAAAAACACGCCCGGCACGACCTCGAGGGCTTTGTCGAGGCGGAGCGGAGCCCGTTGCTCGAGCTCACGAGCACCGATCACGGAAACACTGGTCGTGCTTTCTTCGATGGGGGTTCCGCTCTTGTCTGCCGTGACAACGACCGGGCTCAGCTCAACCACGCTTGGTTGCAGCTCGAAATTGACGTGGATCGTGTCGCCAGGCGAGACCTGAACGTGCTCGACGCGCCCGGGGGTGTAGCCGATCATGAGCGCTCGAAGAGTGTAAACACCCGGCGGGACGCCGCGAATTCTGTAGACGCCGTGCAGGTCCGTGCTGGCGCCGTAGGGGGTACCGACCAGCAGAACGTTGACGCCGGGAAGTGGCTCACGGGTTTTCGCGTCGCGCACCCGCCCGGTGACGACCCCGTTGCGGCTCTGGGCCTGAGCGCCCGCTGCAACAAGGCCCAGCAAGAGGGTCACCAGAATCCTGACGGCCCGGCCTTTCACGGCTCCACCTTGCTGAAATCCACGGTGATGTCGATCCCTTTGGCGGTGTCCCCCTTGGCCACGACGACGCTGCCGGGTTGCCCGGGGTTGTCTGGATCCTGGTACACACCCAGTTCACGGAACTTGAAGGATCCAGCTTCCTGAGAAATCGAGTAGACCGCGATGTAGCGGAGTGTGTCCGGCGTGACGTCCAGGACGAAGTCGTCTTCCTCGACGCCGATCGGCCGGGTCATGTCGAACCCGCGCGCCGTGAGGTAGTCCACCTGCTCCTCGGGAACAACCGGAAAGGCCGCCAGCACTACGATCTGAATGTCGCTGAGCCACTCGCCCACGTAGTGGATTTTCCCCTGCAGGAAGGCGCCTCTGGCAATCAGGTTGGGGTCCGCGTAAATGATGACGCTGTCCTGAACCGGGTGGTCTTCGGTAAGATCAATCGCCTGCGGCAAAAGGCTGTTTCGTCGGGTGTAAAGCCCAAGGATGCTGGAAATCGACCAGGTTCGACCCTTCTCTTTCCAGAGGACGCCAACGGCCTCGTAGTGACCGAGCGGGAGCAGGATTTCGAAGTCAACCGTGTCCTGCCAGAAGGGGAGCGGACCGCTGAGACCCAGCTCAAGAAGGGCTTTCGGCGGGAACGTGCGGGCCACGGCCACCTGAACCTGATCGGTGTTCGGCGGCAACTTGTCGACGAAGATGACCTGGCCGACGATTTTGCTCTTCATTGGCGCCAGGCCGTGGTCCACCTGACAGGCGGCCACCAGGCCAAGCAGCAAAAGAGCGCTCAGGGCAAAGAGGACGAAAAGTCGGCGGTTGAACCTCACTTGAGTAGCAGCACCTTCCTGGTTAGCGAAACGGACTCGGCCTGGAGACGGAAGAAGTAAAGACCCGAGGGCAGCGGCCGGTGCAGAGCATCTGTGCCGTCCCAGGTCAACCGCTGCGTTCCAGCCGGGAAGCGACGGTTGGCGAGCACGGCGACTTCATGCCCCACCAGGTCGAACACGGCGACCCGCACACGGCCAGCGCGCGGCAGCGAAAACCGAATTTGCGTTGCGCCGTTGAACGGGTTTGGGTAAGCCGGAAAGAGCTGCACCGTACGCGGAACGTCAGCGTGTTTGGGCTCAGCCACTGCGCTCAGATCCAGCGACCGCGCCAGGCGGGCCAGAGGACGACGAACCACGCTGGTCAGCGACTCGGCCACGGCAGGGGTCTGGTCAGGCGGCAGGAAAAACATGGTGGTGGCAAGAGAAGCAAAACTGCCAGTGATGCTGCCACTGGTTGCTTTGAACAGGACCCCGGCGTCGCCAAAGGATTTGCCGTCTCCGGTGTCTTTGGTGCCGTCGGCGGTGCCGCCGCTGGAGTCGTCGCGGTAGTAAAGGGTCTGCTTGTCGCCCATCCTGGGCACGGACACGATGCTGACAATCGTGCCGGAATGGCCGGTGACCATGAACCAGTTGAGACCGGGCACGTCCAGGGTGCGGTCCACCTGGTCGGGCGAGCCGTCGACGAGCACGTCGGTGTTGTGGGAATTGTAGAAGCGCATGCCCGCGGCGTTGGGGCTCAAGTCCAGCGATTGCCGGATGAGCTGAATGCCCATGCTCGAGGTGATTTCGTGCGTTCCGGAACCCACGAGCATCCCGAAGGGGTAGAAGCGGCCGGTGAAGTAGAAGTCGAAAGAACCCAGAAATTTGCTGTGTACCCGTCGGATTACGCGGACGGGGCCAACCACGCAGTCGATGGCCGTAACGGGAAAGTCTTCTTCCTCGTTGGTCTCGTAGGGCGCCCAGCCGAGCCTGCCCTTGATGCGGGACTTCTGCCGGTCGACCAGATCGACGCTGTCGCCGCCAGCGGCGGCGAGGATGCGCACGTCGTGCACGGTGATGTTGCTGTCGAACACGGCCTCGTAGAATCTGGACGAGACCGCGTCTCGTACCGGGTCGTAGCTCATGCCGTAGGGATTGGGAACGGGTGGCGCTCCGTCCGGGAAGCGGAAGAGGTAGGCGAAACCCGTCTCACCCGTGGTAGAGTCGACGAGCTGAAACTCGTAGACCGGGGAACTGTAGTCGAAGCCCTCGGGCCAATTGTGCGGCTGAGCGCGATCACCGGCGTCGCGAGGCAGGAAAACGAGCTCGTCCGGTTTTTCGGGATCGCCGTCTAAGAGACCGTCGTTGCCACCGAAGAAAGAATCGTCGCCCACTTCGTCGATCTGAAACGGAATGGTGTGCCAGGTGGCCGAGGCGCTGTCGAAAGCGAGGACAGCGAGCTGCGACACGGGCACGCCTTCCAGCGCCTTGAGCGACGATCCGTAAATGATGGTCCAATCGTAAGGACGGTTTTGAAAATGTTGAGCAGCCGTTCCCCACGGCTGCCCAATCAGAAAAAGCGCGCTGAACAGCAGCAACTTGCGCATGGAAATTCCTCTTGCGTCGTTCGCTAACGAACCAGCACGACCTTCGTGATGGCGGTCGTGTGGGTCGGGGTGGTCAGCCTCACAAAGTAAACGCCGCTCGGGAGCGACCGACCGGCCAGATCGCGGCCAGACGAGCTCGTGCGTGCCGGGCTCAGCCACGTGTTTCTCCGTTTCCCAGACCAGTCTGCCGGTCGTGTTGAAGATTCGCAGCTGCGCAGTGCCCGTGGTCAGCGTACGGAAGCGAATGCGCGTCTGGGCGTTGAACGGCGACGGAAAAGCGGCCAGAAGCTGGAAATCGGTCGGCGCGACGGTCACGCGTACAGCCTTCGAGAGGTGCGAGGTGCCGTCTGCGTCGATTTGCCTGAGTCGGTACCAGTACACGCCCGGTGCTGGCGGACGATCCGTGAAGGTGTACTCGTGCGATTCTGCTGAGGTTCCTGCTCCCTGGACAAAGCCGACCTCGTGGAACGGCTTGTTTTCTCCAGGGGCGCGCTCGACGCTGAAACCGAGATTCTGGCTTTCCGAAGCCGTTGTCCAGGTCAGCACAACGGAGTCGCCCAGAACGTGGGCTTCGAATGTAGCCAGCTCCACGGGCACCGGAATGATGCTGGTCACGTTGGAAATGGCGCTCACATGATTGGCGTCGTCGTAGGTGCGCAGGGCGAAGTAGTAGCGTTTGCCCAAGCTGAATCCGCCGTAGATTCGGACTTCGCGCGTGCCAGCGGGGGCCGGCGCAGTGGTGTCGGAGATGGGCTTGGCATCGCGGAACCAGCTGTCCATGTCGTAGTCGCCGAGAGGAGCAACACGCTTGGCCAGGTAGGAATCCATGGGCGGCGGGTCGAGCGTGTAGCGAATGTCGTAGCGTTCTGCGGTACCGACGTTGCCGTCGTCGCCGGGTGCCGTCCACGTGAGTCGCACAGCGCCTTCTTCTTCAGCGGAGGCCATGAGGTCGGAGACCCGCGCCGGACCAACGGAATCGACGCGCTGAGGCGTAGTTGTGATGACGAGTGGGTTTTCCCAGTAGCTGAGGAGCGTGTCGCCAAGGCTGCGCTCCCGGTTTGCCGGCAGGAAGTACGTCCAGCTGTGGAAGCTGGCGGGGCCCACGATGTTGTCGCCCGTGATGTAGATGCCGATGTCGCCGTACGATTTGCCGTCTCCGGTGTCGTCCGTGCCGTCGCTGGTGCCGCTGGGGTAGTCGCGGTAGTAGAGCTTGCGGCGCGTGCCCACATCCGGGATGTCCATCAGCGTGAGGATGGTGCCCGGGTTGCCCGTCACCATGGTCCAGTTCTTCCCCGGCACAACGATGGTCGGGTCGACGTCGTCGCGCTTGGTGTCGATGATGATCGGAGTCTCTTCGTCCTTCGGATTGTACGGGTTGTAGAAGCGCATCCCGGTGGCGTTGGCGTTCAGATCGAGCGACTGGCGCAGGTGGTACACGCCGAGATCTGGATCGATGGTGTCCTCACCGCCGACGTAAATGGCACGGGGGTAGTAGTACTCGGTCAGGTTCATGTCTTCTTCGAGCACGGAGTAAACGATCTTCGCCCGCACGTGTCGGATCACGCGGACCGGGCCCACGATCCAGTCGATCCCTTCCTTCTCAACGTTGTTTTCCGTGACCTTGTAGTTGTACGTGATGAAGCCGTACTTGTAATTCCCCTTCACCCGCTGTTTCTGGCGGTCCACGATGTCCATGTTGTTGCCGCCGCCTTCGCGGGTAATCCAGCCGTTCACCAGCAACCCGTTGCCGTTGTGACCGACGCCGAAGTAGCGGCTGATCACCCGGTCGTTTGACTTGTCGACGGTGAAGTAGGGACGCACATTCTGGTTGGCCGAGTCGGGTGGGCAGACGAAAATGTAGACCCAGCCGGCAGCGCTGCTGTCCGGGCTGAGGGGATCGCGAGCTTCGATTTCCACGCGAAAATTACGGCGAGCGACAGGGTCGTCCAGCCAGATGCCGTCTGGAACGCGGTCTCCGAAGTCGGCGGAGTAGAGGACCACCTCGTCGTTGCCGTCAAGCAGACCGTCGTCGGCCTGGAAGTAGTCGCCGTCGACGGTTTCGTCAATCTGGAAGGGAATGGGCACCCACTTGCTGGAGTCGGCACAGTAGGCGTAAGCGTGCAGGCTGTCGATCGGAATGCCGTTCAGCTCGGGGAGAGCGCTTCCTTTGAGCACGATCGGTTCCAGGTTGCGCTGGATCGTGGCGGGTGTAACACGCGCCGAAGCGGAACTGGCTGCTGTGAGGGTCAAAGCAGCAACGAGCAAACGCGCCAGAGACCTGAGAGCCTGGCGCCGAATTGGTGTCGGTGTGCCTGTAGAGGAGCGCGCTTGAGCGATTCGCGAGTCTCCCCTCTCCCTTTCAAACATCACACATCCTCCCGGTTGGTTGACGCTGACCGGATTTCGGCCACTCGACCTCATTTTAGAGATTCAGGCGTACAAAAGCAAGACCAATCTGGCGGGGTGCGCAGGGTTGGTACCTTCGGAGGTGTGACCGGTGTCTCATCAGACGCACTTGCGGCTCAGCGCGGGCGCTGCGAAAAGGCGGGCGGAAATGTTTTCTGCTGCGATTTCTTTCTCAAGTCGGAAGCCGAGAGGCCGATATTTAGCAGTGCAAGGTTGAGCCTCTGCTTCCCCTCCCGGTTTCGAGGTAGCACCTTGCTTGCGGAAACCCTCGGTGCCCACCCCGCCGAGGGTTTCTTTTTTGATCGACCTCCCTGGCTCCAGAAAGTGCGCAAAGGCGACACTCGGCGGGGCCCCTGGGCCGCGGCGGCGAACTGGCCGCGAGATCTGGTGGAAAGCTGCAGCGACCCGAATCTCCCCCCGGCCGTGCCCTGTGAGGTTCCGCGGACCCGGTCCGAGCCGACACCGTGGGGGAGGAAGCCTGGCCCGTCCCAACTCAGTGGAAACGAATGGAAATCCGGTCAGGCCCGGACTTGCTGACAGTCAGTTTCTCGCCGTAGTGGTTTCCTACTGCTTTGGCCAGACCGACGACAAAGTCCAGCAGACCCCGGTGGGACAGGTACTGCATTTCCAGAGTGTCGGAATCCTTCCAGGTGTACCGGAAATGTGGAGGGCGGGCGTTGCGCATGTTTTCGGTCACGTCGGTGTGGATGGCGTCCACCATCTGGAGGAACTCTCTGGCGTTCTTTGCTTTCCGGAAGTAAGACGGGTAGTGGCGCGGCGCGTAGACGTCCACCCAGTAGGCTCCGAACGCGTCGGCGGCCTGGGGCAAAGAGATGCCGAGTTCTTTGCACACCCCTTCCACGATCTTGAGTACGGTTGCGTCGTCCACGTCCGAGATCGGCAGGATCAGGGGCTCTTTTTGCAACCCCGCGGCTGCGAGGGCGCGCTTCCAGGCGTCCTCACCGTAGTTTTCCTTCACCATTTCCTTCAGGGCAAGCGCGATCACGCCTTTCATCTGGGCCTCCTCGGTAAGTGTCCACGGCTCCTCGAAAAGGTGACCCCACGGAAACAAATTGCCCCGCAGCGCTGAAAACTCTGCCGCCTGCCCGGGCACGCTCAGCTGTGCCCGAACTCTCGACCGTTTTCGGCTTCTGAACTTGCAAGCTTCGCGCCAGGCGGGCCAGGAAGAAGGCAACGGGACCGGGTTTCTCGAAGGCAGGGGCCGAGCAGTGGAGCCTGGCGAGTTCAGAAGAGAGCAGGAAGGGCTGACTTTCT
>JAADFT010000385.1:7004-8078 GCA_013152765.1 Calditrichota bacterium
GCGTTTTTGCGGGCCGCTTGAGTCCGAGTACCTTCTGGAGGTTTTGCTTCAGGTGCCGGCCGTTCTGGGGGTGCATCAGCAAGTAGCGCTGGGTGTAGCAGGTGGTCCAGCAGCCGGAGCAATGTCGGTAGGCGGCAAGGCGCTGCGTGTAAGCAGGACTCTCGAAGATCTCGCGCAGCGACTGCCGGAAGAGGTTGCCAATTGGCCCGCCCCAGCACAGGTGAACGTCGGCGTTTTCCATGATGGTCACCCGGGTGGCGAAGAAGCGGTCGTCGACGAAGGGGCAGATGGGGTTGCGCCCTGTGGCCAGGAATGGCTCGATGCCTTCGAGAAAGGCGGGAAGGTTCAGAATGTTGGGATTCTGCGCCAGTTGGTCGAGGGTTTTTCGCAGGAGGGGTGAAGGCCTGAGCCGGAGCTCGTCGTCGGCGCGGGTGGTCTCGGTGAGAGAGTGGTAAAGGCCAATCGTGACTTTCCAGCCGAGGTCCTGGGCGCGGGCGACCAGCTCCGGGACCTGCGGCAGGTTGAGCGCGTTCAGAACGATATTCACGTAGAGCAGAGAACGCGAATTTCCGCGCAGCGAAGAGAGAAGAGCCATCCGGTCCAGGACGGTCTCGGCGAAATTCGGGACACCGCGCAGATTGTCGCCGAGGGCGCCGTAGCCGTCGAGGGACGTCTGAACGTTGATGTTGAGTTCCAGGGCCGTCCGGCCCACGCGTTCGATCACCGCGCGGGTGTTGTAGAGACCGGTGACGAGAGTGGTTTCAAGCGCGAAAGTGCGCTTTGCAACGTGGAGCATTTCGGGTAGCTCGGGCACGAGGGTGGCTTCGCCGCCGGAAATGAACCCGATGTAGGCCCCGTAGTCGCGCAACCGTTTGCAAATGTGTTCGAACGCTTCCAGAGAAAGGCTCGGGGGCTTTGTGCGGCGTTCGTAGACGCTGCACTGCCGACAACGCTGTGTGCAGAGCCGGGTGATGCGAATCTCGGTACTGCTGTTCATCGGCCGCTGCCAGAAGGCGTTGGCAAGGGCTCGTGTGAGAGGTCGAAACGTCATTCGGGTTAAGCCTGTTTTTCTGA
>JAADFT010000386.1 GCA_013152765.1 Calditrichota bacterium
GCTCTCGCGCCCGGGGATCAAATCTTCGGGCGGGTCGGGAAGCAGTGTTCTGGAGTGGTGCACCGGCGTCCTGACGCAGCAGGGTTGAACCCGTCGGGCGGGATCTCGGTGACTCTGGGCTTTCTTTCGGAAGCAGATTCTTGCAAAGCCCGGAGCCCTGACGCCGCGGCGAGCCGTTGTGGCTTGGTTCGAGCAGATTCGTGACGGCGAACCCGCTCCCGCGGATTTTGGCAGACGCGCTGCAAGCGTGACAGAACCTTCGTCTCCGCACTTCACCCGATCGTCTGGTAGTTTTGCAGGTGAGTCGCGGAGACGCGGTCCAGGAGAGGTCGCGCATCCCGTAACGTAGTTTGGAACTGGAGGTTGTACAGATGCGAAGAGCAAAGCTTCTGGCGTTTGTGGTCCTTCTGGCCTTTGCTGCACAGGCCGCAGCGCAAGAAAGCAAAAGTAACCTGTTCAGTCTCGACGACTGTGTGCGTTTGGCGCTGAAGAACAACCCAACGTTGAAAAACGCGCGCCGGAACGTGAATCTTGCCGAAACCAACGTCGTCACGGCCAGGTCGGGAATCCTGCCGCGCCTGAACTCCTCGTTCTCGTTCGGAAAGTACATTTCCGGGCCGCGCGTGCGGCTGATGGACGTGCCGGTGGGCATCGATCCGCTGACGCGAGCCATCAAGTACGAGCAGCGTGAGATTGTGCAGGCCTCCGTAGAACGGAACAGCTACGGGGCGCGCCTGACGTTGAATCAGACGCTCTTCGATTTCGGTCAGAGCTGGTTTCGGATCTCCCAGGCCCGGGCCAACGCCACCGCGGCCGAAGACGAGTACAGAAACACCGAGCAGTCGGTCATCCTGGACGTGAGGCAGAAGTACTTCGAGCTCTTGAAGGCCGAGAAGCTGGTTGACGTGTACCAGAAGGCGGTGGAGGCGGCGCAGCGACAGCTGGAACGCACCGAGGCCATGTACAAGCTCGGTTCGGTGGCCCAGGCGGACGTGTACAAGGCGCGCGTGAACCTGGGGCAGAGCAAGATTAACCTGATCAACCAGAAGAATCTGGTCGAGATTTCCAAGGCGAATCTGAACACGGTGCTGGGCCGCGACCCGACGGAGCCGATCGAAATCATGGATTTCCAGCCGGAAGAGACGGCACCACCCTACACTTTCGAGGAAGCCGCCCGGATCGCGCTTAAAAACAACCCCGAACTGCGCAGCCTGGAAAGCAAACTGCAGGCGAGCCGGGTCGGTGTGCGAATTGCCAAAAGCAACTTTCTGCCCAGCCTCGGGCTTTCCGTGTCGTACAATCGCGACAACGAATTCTTCGACAAGGTTTTTACCACGAAACTCCAGAACGACTACAACGTAGTCATGGGCGTGTCTCTGAGTTTCAACCTCTTCAACGGCTTTGCGGACAAGGCAGACCTGGACCGGCAGTACACGAGCTACCGGATTGCGGAGGAAAATCTGGAGAACCGGAAGCGGACGCTGCTGGCTGAGGTCAAGCGGGCTTACATCAACCTGCAGGCCTACGAAGAGATTGCAAACATCAACAAAGACAACCTGAAGTCGGCGGAGGAAGACCTGCGGCTTGCGGAAGAGCGCTACAAACTCGGTTCTGGCACGCTTCTGGAAGTCATCGACGCTCAACTCGCGCTTACGCGCGCCCGCGCGACCTACGTCAGCTCGATGTACGACGCGTTGATCGCCAGAACGCAACTCGAAGCCGCCATGGGCAGATTGGGTCAGTAGCAGACCAGGTGTGACGGTTCAACCACCAGTGGGAGCTTGAGGATGTCCAACAAGAAGCGCTTGTTCATCATTCTGGGTGTGGTAGTGGTGCTGGCCATCATCGTGGTGGCCAACCTGAAGCGACAGAGTAGCGGCACGGTTGAGGTGACGGTCGAAAAGGTGAAACGGGGCACGATCGTCCAGACCGTGTCCGGCACGGGCAAGGTGCAGCCCGAGATGGAGGTCAAGATCTCCGCTTTCGTGGCCGGTGTGATCAAGAAGATCTACGTCAAAGAGGGAGACCGCGTGCGGAAAGGCCAGTTGCTGGCCGAGCTCGACCGCGAACGCTACGTGGCGGGTCTGGACCGCGCCAAGAGCACGCTGAAATCGGCTGAGGCCTCTCTGAAGAAAGCGCGCGCCGACTACCAGCGGATGAAGGAACTGCACGACCAGAATCTGGCCTCGGCCGCTGACCTGGAAAACGCGGAGGCCAACCTGCTGATGGCCGAGAGTCAGCTCGAGCAGGCTCAGGCGTCGCTTCGGGAAGCGCAGGATTCACTGGACAAAACGCGGCTCCTCTCGCCAATCGACGGCGTGGTGACGCGGTTGAACAAGGAGGAAGGCGAAATCGCCCTCGGCTCCCAGTTTCAGGCCGACGTCATCATGACCGTTGCCGACCTGAGCAAGATGGAGGTTCGCGCTCAGGTCGACGAGAACGACGTGGTGCTGGTGGCTGTCGGCAACCCTGCGAAAATCGAGGTGGACGCGCTCCCGGACACGGTGTTAGAGGGACGTGTCACAGAAATTGCCCACTCGGCCCAAACGAGGGGAATGGGCACGGCTGAAGAGGTTACCAATTTCGAGGTGCGGGTGGCCATCGTAACGCCGCACCCGAAGCTCCGGCCGGGCATGTCTGCCACGGTGGACATTCAGACTGCTAAGCACGACTCCACCCTTTACCTGCCGATCCAGTGCCTCACGGCGCGCGAGGTGTCCGATTCGACCCTGCTTGCTCTGGCCGAGAAAGAGCGGCGCAAGTGGCGCAAGAGCAGCAAGGAAACGGTTGACCAGACGGTCTCCGAGATCTCCGGTGAGAACGCCGGTGCACCGGGCACGAAAGAGGGCGGCAAAGAGAGTAACACGGTGGAAGTTGTGTTCGTGGTGGACAACGGGGTGGCGAAAATGGTACCGGTCCGCACCGGAATCAGCAGCGACACGGACATCGAGGTACTTTCCGGTGTGAAGGAAGGGGACCTGGTGGTGTCGGGGCCGTACAAAGTGCTTTCGAAGGTCCTGCGCGACGGGATGAAGGTGAAGATCAAGAAAGAGAAGCCGAAGCTGACGGGTGGGGCGTAGTAAGTCTACTACGTCAGATTCGGGAGACAAAGCTAAAACTGACGCAACGCGTATCCGCCCGGGATCAAATCCCCGGGCTAGCAAGAAAACCCGCCTGCTGAAGCAGGCTCGCTTCACGCAAAGATTAGCGGCCTCCCAGCCTGAGGAGACTGCGTTCGTGAGAAGTCAACCGCGTTTTGACGTAGCAGAAGTAAGCCCTTACCTTCGCGCAGCAGGTCTGGTGGGGCAGGTTTGTCGCTGGCGGTCAGCCGGTTTGAAGGTTTGTCACCTGGTGGAGTGTTTCGATGCTGATTGAATTGCGCGACATCGTCAAGATCTACGAAGTAGGACTGGAGAAGGTGCACGCCCTCCGTGGCGTCAGCCTGGCAATCGACCAGAACGAGTACGTGGCCATCATGGGGCCATCCGGCTCCGGGAAGTCCACGCTGATGAACATTCTGGGTTGCCTCGACACGCCGACGTCGGGAGAGTACTACCTGAAGGGCGAAAAGGTGAGTGATCTGCCAGACG
>JAADFT010000387.1 GCA_013152765.1 Calditrichota bacterium
AACACGCTCCAGCGCCTGGCGCCCAGCGTTTCGACCAGCAGGAGAATATCGTCCAGCTCGTCCACGTTGTAGCGGGTGACCGTGGTGTTCACCTGGAGGTCGAGACCCAGACGGCCTGCGGCCTTCGCGGCCTCGATGCACCAGCGAAACGAACCGGGCACCCCGCGGAAGGCATCGTGGGTTTCCGCCAGCGCCCCGTCGATGCTGATAGAGACGGCTTCGGCACCTGCTTCTTTCGCCCGCGCCAACGCTTTTTCCGTCAACAGCGGAGTCCCGCTGGGACTGAGCGAGACCCGCAAGCCCACTTGCTTGGCGTGGCGAATCAGGTCGAACAGATCGGGGCGTTTGAGCGGATCCCCGCCGGTGAGAACGAACAGCGGGCGCCCGAACCTTCGGATCTCTTCGATGAGGGCGTACCCCTCTTCGGTCGTCAGTTCGGCGGGGTTGCGCTCGGGCTGAGCGCTGGCCCGGCAGTGTTTGCACACCAGATCGCAAGCGCGGGTGACTTCCCAGATGACGAGGAAGGGCGCTTTGGCGAAATGACGCCCTCGAAGCTGGTCACTGGGTTTGGCTTTCGCTTCGAGAACAGGGGTTTTCGGGGGAGTTTCGTGCATTGGTCAACGCTCCGTAGCCGTGATTGCCACTTGTGATTGCGACGTCCGTGAGATCGTTAAGCGTTGCGTCCCGAGATTCCGCGGGGCCCCGGGAGTTTGCTGATTGTTACCGGTCGATTCTGTCCGAGCTGCCGCTGGCGGTACGTTGGACAAGCTTCAAATTCAGAACCAGATCCCATCTTTCCAGCGCCGGGCGACATCCTGAGCAAAGTAGGTGATGATCAAATCGGCGCCTGCGCGGCGGATGGCGATCAGGATTTCTGGCACGATGCGCTCTTCGTCTACCCAACCGAGTCTGGCAGCGGCTTTCACCATCGAGTATTCGCCGCTCACGTTGTAGGCGGCTACCGGCTTGAGCACGCGGTCGCGCGCTTCGCGGATGATGTCGAGGTAAGCCAGAGCCGGTTTGACCATCAGGATGTCGGCGCCTTCGGTGTCGTCGAATAGGATCTCGAGCATGGCTTCGCGCCGGTTGGCCGGGTTCATCTGGTACGCCCGGCGATCTCCGAACTGGGGCGCCGATTCGGCGGCGTCGCGGAACGGTCCGTAGAACGCGGAAGCGTACTTGGCGGCGTAAGCCATGATGGCCACATTCGGAAAACCCGCCTCATCGAGCGCGGACCGGATGGCCGCCACCGCGCCGTCCATCATGCCCGAGGGTGCGACGATGTCCGCGCCAGCGCGAGCCTGAGCCACAGCCGTTTTGCCGATGATCTCCAGCGTGGCGTCGTTGTCCACGTCGCCATCCCGGATGATCCCGCAGTGGCCGTGATCCGTGTACTCGCAGAAACAGAGGTCGTCGATCACAATCAGGTCGGGCACGGTCTTCTTGATTGCCTCCGTGGCCCTCTGAATGATGCCCGTCTCCGAGTAAGCGTCCGAACCGGTGGCGTCCTTCTCCTCCGGAATGCCGAAGAGAATAACGGCCGGGATGCCGAGGTCTGCGGTGCGCCGTGCTTCTTCCACGTCCTGATCGGTCGAGAGCTGGAAAACGCCAGGCATGCTCGGGACTTCTCGGCGCACCCCCTGGCCAGGGCACACGAACAGAGGGTAGATGAGCTGGGAGACGCTGAGCTGCGTCTCCTGTACCATGCGGCGCAGATTGGCGGTTCGGCGTAGCCTTCGCAGGCGGTCAACGGGGAAACCCATGTTCACCTCCTCACGTCTTCTGCTGGCAATTCAGGCCTGCGCAGCCGCCGGCTGCCGCTCGGACGGTGCGAGGCCGATCTCTTCGTCCGTCAGGTAACAGGCGGGGTCGGGAGCCCACACGTCGCCCGTCACGGCCTCCGCTCGCATTCTCAGGTTCCCGCCGCAAACATCCAGGAAACGACAGGCTGCACAACGACCCTTGACGTAAGCCTTTTTGTTCTTCAGTTTCATGAGGAATTCGTTGCTGGTGTCGGTCCAGATTTGCGAGAAGGGACGTTCGCGGACGTTGCCGAGCACCACGTGTCGCATGAACTGATCCGGGTGAACGTTGCCGTCCCAACTGATGCTGGCGATGCCCAGCCCGGAGCTGTTTCCGCCGTTCATCTTGAGCAGCTCCCAGACCTCCTGAGCGCGCTCCGGATTCTCGCGCAGCAGGCGCAGGTACAGGTACGGTCCGTCGGCGTGATTGTCGACGGTCAGCACTTCGGCCCGAAAACCGCGGTCGTGCAATCGTTTGGTCCGGTCGATGATGAGGTCGACCAGCGCGCGCGTTTCCTCGTGCGAGAGGTCGAGCGCAGTGAGGCGCTCCCCGCGGCCGGTGTAGACGAGGTGGTAGAAGCAGATCCGGGGGATGCGTCGTTCTTCCATCAGGTCGAATATTGCCGGAACGTCGGCTGCGTTTCCACGGTGGATGGTGAAGCGCAGTCCGACCTTCAACCCCTCGGCCTGGCAGTTGGCGATGCCTTCCATCGCTTTGTCGAATGCGCCGCGTAACCCGCGGAATCGGTCGTTCGTTTCCCGCATCCCGTCGAGGCTGATTCCGACGTAGGACACGCCGATTTGCTTGAGACGGCGCGCAGTGTCGCGGTCGATGAGAGTGCCGTTCGTGGAAACAACGGCGCGCATCCCGAGCGAAACGGCCCGCTCCATCAGCTCGAAAATGTCCGGCCGCATCAGTGGTTCGCCGCCGGAAAAAAGGACCACCGGCACTCCGAACGACGCCAGATCTTCGAGCAGAGCGTGCCCTTCGGCGGTGGTGAGCTCACCCTCGTACTGCTTGTTTTGCGAGGCCGAGTAGCAGTGCTGGCAGTGGAGGTTACACGTGCGCGTGGCGTTCCACACGACCACCGGCTTTTTGTCCTCGGAAAACTGAAGCAGGTGGGAGGGGAGCTTGCCCGCCTTCCGCCCGTAGCGAAGGGGGTCCGATGGTTCCACAGTGCCGCAGTACAGTTTGGAAATCCCGATCATCTCGAATTCTCCTGTGTGTAGCGCCTCGTTTTCCCGTGGCCTCAAAGAAAGCGGTTGACACGTCGTAAAGCGCGCCTTGAGAAACTACGTGCTCTCACAACCGCAGCTCAGCAGCGAAGCCCTCAAGTCCGCACGGCTGGAGCGTGCTCCATTGCGCTGCCCCGTTGACCTCCCCATTTCGGTCGAGGTCCCGGCGCGCGGGTTTGTCGCCAAGGCTTGTCCCTCGACCTGGGGCCGTCCGATCGGGCGCAAAGGGCCGCTGAGGTTCGGGTTGGCCTTCCGTGCCGTGTTTTCTGATCTCAAGCGACATCGCGTTGCGTTGGCCTCAGAATGTGGATACTGCTTGTCCGACGTTCGCTGCGCTTTGGGTCTGGTAGAATGACGCCAGGCTGGCGACCAGACTTTCGGCGTTGGGCTCAGCCGGCATCAAATCGACCTGCAGCCCCTGCTTTTGCGCCTCGGCGGCGGTGACCGGTCCGATGCAGACTACGCAGCTCCGACCCGTGAACCACGTTCTGTCGACCATCTCGCAGAAGTAGCGGACAGTCGAGGCGCTGGTGAACACGATTGCGTCGGG
>JAADFT010000388.1 GCA_013152765.1 Calditrichota bacterium
CCGTACCGGGCGATGGCGTGGCGGTCGATTTTGATCAGCAACTGCGGCGTCCCGCTGATCTGGTCCGCCTGCACATCCGCCGCGCCGGGAATCCGGCCGATGACCTGCGCGATTTCGTCGGCCTTCCGTTTGAGCACGTCCAGGTCCTCGCCGAACAATTTGATCGCCAGCTCTGCCCGAACGCCTTCCAGCAACTCGTCGACCGTCATCTGAATCGGCTGGGTCAGATTGAAAAACACGCCCGGGATGTTCCCCAGTTCGTCTCGAATGACCGCCTCAATTTCGCTCTGAGTGCGCGCCGATCGCCACTCGTCTTTCGGCTTCAGAAGCACGTACATCTCGGCGCTGTTGATGGGATCCGTGTGGGCCCCCACCTCACCACGGCCGATTCGCGTAACGACCTCGGTGATTTCGGGGATTTTCAGCAACCGCCGCTCTACGATTTGTGTGATGCGTGTGCTCTCGCGAAGGGAAATGGACGGCGCCATCGTGAGACGAACGATGATGGTTCCTTCCTGCAGCCGCGGGGTGAACTCCGAACCCAGCCGCGGGTAAACAGCCAGCCCGGTGGCGATCAGCACCGCTGCCAGCCCTACAGCCAGACCACGGCGCCGCACGAAGAAGGTAACCACCGGCCGGTACACCTTCAGCAGGTAGCGCAGAAGCCAGATCTGGTGCTCGTGGTCGTCTTCCGCAGGATTCTCTTTGCGTTTGGGCCGTTTCATGAAGAGGGAGGCCAGCACTGGTGCCAGGCCAATGGCAAATAGCAGAGAGCCCGTCATCGCCAAGGCGATCGTGTAGGCCAGGGGGCGGAAGGTTTTCCCTTCCACACCCTGCAGGGTGAACAGCGGCAGGAAGACGATGATGATGATCGCGATGGCAAAGACGATGGGCCGGATCACCTCTGCCGTGGCGCGGAGCACAGTGTGGATTTTCGGCTCGGATGGGTCGGACTCACGCAGAAGCCGGTCCACGTTCTCCACGATCACCACACTTCCGTCCACCATCATCCCGATGGCGATGGCCAGCCCGCCGAACGACATCAGATTCGCCGAAATGCCGAAATACCGCATCCAGATCATGGCAAAGAGCACGGAGAAGGGAATGGCAGTTACCACCACCAGGCTGGGACGGAATGCGCCCAGGAAAACCATTATGGTGATGACCACCAGGACGATGCCTTCTTTCAGCGCGTTGGTGACCGTAGACACTGCCGCCTGCACCAGCGTTTTCTGTTCGTAGTAGGGTTTGATCTTGATGCCCGGCGGAAGCATTTTGTTGATCTCTTTCAGCTTCTCTTCCACCCGACCGATTACGGTGGACGAGTTGGTGCCGTAAAGTTTCACCACCATGCCCGCCACCACTTCTTCGATGCCGTTGCGGGTCTGCACGCCGCGGCGGATGGCACCACCCACCCGCACATCAGCTACCTGCTTCAGGTAAATGGGCGTGCCGTGCTCCGATTTGATGACAATGTTTTCCAGATCTTCGATGCTGCTGGCCAGACCCACGGAGCGGACGATGAACTCCTCCGCGTTTTTCTCGATGAACTGAGCGCCCACGTTCAGGTTGTTGGCACGGATCTTCTCGACCACGTCGTTCACGCTGATGTCGTAACGTAACAGGGCGTTGGGATCCAGCACCACGTGGTACTGCTTCTCCCAGCCGCCGATGCCCAGAACCTCGGTCACACCAGGAACCGTTTGTAGCTCGTATTTGATCAGCCAGTCCTGGATGGTGCGCAGTTCGGTGAGGGAGTACTGTCCCGTTTCATCTTCCAGGTAGTAGAACAGGATGAGGCCCATCCCGGTGGAAATGGGACCCATCTGCGGCTCGCCGAATCCCTCCGGAATCTGCTCTTTCGCCTCCTGCAGGCGCTCGTTCACCAGTTGCCGGGCGAAGTAGATGTCGGTGCCATCCTTGAAGTAAATGTTCACCACCGAAAGCCCGAAGTTGGAGACGGAGCGGATTCGTTCCAGATTGGGCAGGCCGTTCATTGCCACTTCAATGGGGAAGGTGACGTACTTTTCAATCTCCTCCGGTGCCAGGCCCTCCGTGACGGTGAAGACCTGCACCAGCGTTGGCGAAACGTCCGGGAAGGCATCGATGGGCAGTTGGGTGTAGCTGTAGTAGCCGCCCACAATGACCAGCACGCCCAGAACAATCATCAAAAGCCGGTTCTGAAGAACAAACTGTATGACGCGACTCATGGACCATGCTCCTTTTGGCTGGACAAAGGCTCAGCACCGCTTTACAGATCAGTGGCTGTGGCCACCGCCGAACGATTCTTTCAGCAGCTCGGCTTTCAGGGTGAAGCCGCCTTCCGCCACGTAGATCTGACCTGGCGAAAGGCCCTGCACAATTTCGGCGGAGACTAAATTGGTGCGGCCCAGCTTGACGGGCTGGGGCCGGAAGCCATCGCCGTCTTTCACGAACACCACGGTCTGGTTTTCGTAGATCTGCAAAGCCGTTTTGGGCACGACGATGGCCGGCCGCAGCCGGTCCGTAATGACCCGGGCGGTGACGAACATTCCCGGCCGCCATTTGCCGTCCGGGTTGGGTAGGATGACGCGTGCCACCGCCGTCCGCGTCTCGTCGTCCACGATGGGACTCACGTAGGAGATGGTCCCTTCGGCACGGATGGTGCCTTCCACGTCCTCCACAATGGCTTTCTGTCCCACCTTGATGTAGGGCAGGTCGCTCTGGTAGACGTTCAGATTCGCCCACACCGTGCAGAGGTCTGCCACCACAAAGGCGTGGGTGGCGTCGCTGATCATCTCGCCGCGCGTCAGGTGCATTTCGATCACCGTGCCTTTGATCAGCGAACGGACCTCGTACGGGGTAAGGCTTTCGTTGCTTTCGATGACCGCCAGTACTTCGCCTTTTTCGACCCGGTCGCCGATGCGCTTTTTCACTTCGACCACAATGCCGGGAAACCGCGGCACCACGTGCGCCAGCTTCTCCGGATCGATGCCAATTTCACCGGTGAGATCCCGGTGGATTTCCAGCACGCCGGGACCCGCTTCCGCGAGCCGGATGCCGAACTCTTCCATCTCTTCCGGGGAGATGGTCACCCGGTCGTGATCGTCCGCTTCTTCTGCGTGGGTTTCTTGCGTTTCCTGCTGAGCGCGGCCTTTCTGTCCCGAACAGGACCACGCACCCGACAGCAGGCCCAGAAACAGAAGCAACAGTGTCAAACCTTTCATGGTTTGGTTGATCATTTTCATCGTGCACCTCATTCTTCCTCGTCCAAGATGAACTCGTGGGGTTGCTACGAACCGCGAAGTCGCGAAGCACGCGAAGACCGCCCCGAATCCCTGCCCGGCGACTCTACTGCGTTCCCTCCTGGCTTGGTGCGTTGCAGCGACCCAGGTCAGGTTTTGCCTGAGCAACACGCCATCGGACTCGTTTGCTTTCGTGGGTCTCGCCGTGAAGTCTTCCCCGCAGCTCGTCGGTCAAGGCTACTCTTGACATGCCTACCCGTCCCGAGACTTTCTCTTCGCGATCTCCGCGTCTTCGCGGTGACCCTTCCAGTTTGTTCGCAGAAGCGACTCTACTTTTCCACATCCAGGTCACCGA
>JAADFT010000389.1 GCA_013152765.1 Calditrichota bacterium
CCGGTCGCCGAAAAGGAGAGGGCGATTCTCGTGGGGGTGGTACAGCCCCCAAACATGCGCTGGGAAGAAGAAGAGTACCTGGACGAGCTGGCGCTCCTTGCGGACACGGCCGGAGCCGTGGTCGTTGGGCGGATTCTTCAGGAGCGCGGGCGGATGGATCCCGCTTTCCTGATTGGTCGGGGTAAGCTCACCGAACTCACCCGAATGGTTGAGCAGCAGGAGGCGGACGTTGTGATCTTCGACCACGACCTGAGTCCGGCTCAGGTGAAGAACCTGGAGAAGGCGTGTGGTGTGAAGATCCTCGACCGCAGCGGGCTGATCCTCGACATTTTTGCGCGTCGGGCTAAGTCGCGGGAGGCGAAAACCCAGGTGGAGCTGGCTCAGTTGCGCTACCTGCTGCCGCGCCTCACACGGCAGTGGACGCACCTGTCGCGGCAGGTAGGCGGCATTGGCACACGTGGGCCGGGCGAGACCCAGCTCGAAGTGGACCGGCGCATGATTCGGCGACGGATTGGCATTTTGAATCGCGAGCTCGAGAGCATTCGGAAACAGCGGCACGTACGCCGGCGCCACCGCGACAACGTGTACAAAGCGGCGCTGGTGGGTTACACGAACGTCGGCAAATCGTCGTTGCTGAATGCGCTGACCTCTTCAGAGGTGTTTGTGGAGGACCGCCTCTTCGCGACGCTTGACCCCACGGTTCGGGCCATGCGGGAAGACCAGGGGCGGCGTATTCTGCTGATCGACACGGTCGGTTTCATCCGTAAGTTGCCGCCCAATCTGGTGGCCTCGTTTCTCAGTACGCTGGAAGAAGCGTCGGAAGCGGATCTGCTGCTTCACGTGGTGGACTTGAGCCACCCGCAGTTCGAAGCCCAGATTTCCACCGTCAAGGAGGTGCTGCGCGAGCTGAACCTGGACAGCAAGCCGGTACTCTACGTTTTCAACAAGATTGACAAGGTGAGCGAGACGGGTCTCTTCCCGCGGTTGCGGCGGGAGTACGCTCCGTGCGTGTTCGTGTCGGCAGCGCGAGGCATTTTTCTCAACGAGTTGCGCGCGGCCATCGTTCGTTTTGCAGACGAGCACCTGATCGACGTGGAGGTGACTCTGCCGTACGAGCGCAGCGGCATGCTGCACTTCATTCGCCAGCTCGCCGAGGTGACCTCCGTGCGGCAGAGCGCTGAGGGGCTCACGGTGCACCTGCGGACGGATCGCGACCGCTGGTCGCGGTTGCGGAGTTCGCTGCACCGAAGCGAGTACGCGAACACCACGGGCTGAGCGGCCCAGGTGGTCGGGCTGTCTCGGTGTTGTTGTCTGCTGTAGCCCGGAAGGGTGTTGTGACGTCCGGCGGCAGGCGGCGGACTTGCTCCTTGGTGCAAGCATTTTGCCGGTGGTGTTCGTCTCCGCCGGGCTGCGGGCGGTTTTGGTTTTCAACGCAAGTGAGACTTTGATCTGGCAATGCGGATTCTGGTGGTCGACGACGAGCCGGAGGTTTGCGAGGCTCTGGTTGGTTTCCTGACGGACGAGGGGCACGAGGCCCACGCGGTTCACACCGGCGAAGAGGGGCTGCGGCAGGCCACGGAATCCGTGTGCGACGTGGTTTTTCTCGATGTCAGGCTGCCCGGCGTCGATGGCCTGCAGGTCCTGCGGCAGTTGCGCCAGGACGTGCCCGGGACGGACGTGGTGATGATTTCAGGCCAGGCCGACGTAGCCACGGCGGTGAAAGCTACGAAGCTGGGCGCCTACGATTTCCTCGAAAAGCCACTCCAGCCGGAGAGGCTTGCGCTTCTCCTGAGGCACCTGGATGAACGGCGCCGGATGCAGCGCGAGGTGGACGCCCTTCGCGACGTTGCCGAGCTGGAGGGACGTCTTGTGGGCAGCAGCCCGGCCATGCAGCGTTTGCGCGAGCAAATTGCCCGGGCGGCGCCGAGCGACGGCCGCGTTTTGATTTTTGGGGAAAACGGAACCGGAAAAGAGCTGGTCGCTCGCCAGATTCACCTGCAAAGCGAGCGTCGAAACGGGCCGTTCGTGAAGCTGAATTGCGCAGCCGTACCGGTGACGCTCGTCGAGAGCGAGCTGTTTGGCCACGTGAAGGGCGCGTTTACGGGTGCAGTGCACAGTAAGAAAGGGTTGCTGGAGCAGGCCGACGGCGGCACGCTGCTGCTGGACGAAATTGGCGACATGGCTCTTGAAACGCAGGCCAAACTGCTGCGCGTGCTGCAGGAAGACGAGTTCTTGCCGGTCGGCGGGGTAAAACCGCGGCGCTTTGACGCCCGGATTCTGGCCGCCACAAACAAAGACCTTGAGGCAGAAATGGAAGCGGGCCGGTTCAGGCGGGATCTGTACTACCGGCTGAACGTGATTCCGCTTCGAGTTCCCGCGCTGCGAGAGCGGAAAGAGGACATTCCCGAGCTGGTGCGTCATTTCCGTGTGCTTTTTGAGAAGCGAACTGGCAGGCGAGCGGCGCCGTTCTCGCCAGAGGCCCTCGAGGTGATGGCGGAGTACCACTGGCCTGGCAACGTGCGCGAGCTGCGGAACTTCGTGGAGCGGCTGCTGATCATGGTGGCGGAGGACGAAATCGGTGTGGAGCACGTTGCGCTCGGGCTGCGTTCGGCTGATTCGCGAATTCTGGAAAACCCGGGCGAAAAGCTCCCTTTGCGGGAACGGGTGCGCGAATTCGAACGGCGGCTGCTGGCCGAGGAATTTCGGCGCGCCAACGGAAACATTGCGGAAATGGCTCGGCGCCTTGGCGTGGACCGCGCGAACCTGAGCCGACGCCTCCGCGAATTCGGAATCAAAGGAAACGCTGTTTGATGGAGTCGCGATTTTTCGACAGAGCGTTACGCTCGTTTGCCGTTGTTTTGTTGCTGGCTGGCGCCGCCGCTGCCCAGGAAGCAGAAGAGCTGCGAATCCCGTTCTCAAACCCCGAGTACCAGATTGGCGACTGGACGAGCTACACAACATTCCGCTACGTGAATGCTCTTGCCATCGGTAGCCGCTACGTCTACTTTGCCACCACGGGCGGCATCACCCGCTACAACCTGTTCAGCAACGAGTGGGACTCGCCCTGGACGATCAGCGACGGTTTGCCGGGCATGAACGTGACCGTCGTGGCCTACGACGTGGACACGGACGTGATCTGGTGCGCCACCGAGGGGGCGGTTAGCTACAGGAACCCCACATCACGGCAGTGGCAGAATTTTTACCTGGAGGATTTCGGGCTCGCCACGGCTGATCCAATCGTTTCGATCGGGGTGGGCACGAACAGCGTCTTTTTCGAGGCGCAGAGCGGGACGCTGATCCGGGCGGACAAGTACGGCGGAGGGCTTGAACCCGCAGAGCCGGCTGACCTGGAAGAAAGCCTGCGCTGGTTTGGGGCCAGGGCCAAGAAAATCAAGAAATTCCCGCTTTTTCACATGAGCCAGGGGTACTTTTTCGACACGGAGGGAATCATCCGCGACTTTCGCCTGCGCGACTACCCCGTGACCTGCGCGGCGGAGGATCCCTGGAGTCAGCTCTGGCTCGGCACGTGGGGAATTTCGGTGGGAAGGGCGGACCTTCGCCTGGCCAGGCTGGATCTG
>JAADFT010000390.1:0-3578 GCA_013152765.1 Calditrichota bacterium
CATCAACCGAAAACACAAGATCCGGGAGCTCGTCGAAGCGGCAAAGTACTACTACCGCAAGACGAGGCGGAGGTTGACATTCGAGTACGTGCTTCTGGCCGGTGTGAACGATCGCCGGCGGGATGCTGAGCAGTTACGCCGACTGCTCGGTGATTTCCCCTGCAAAATCAACCTGATTCCCTACAACGAAACGGTACCGGAATTTCGCCGTCCCCCAGCGGAACGCGTGGACCGCTTTCGCGAATGGCTCCACCCACTGCACGCGCCTGTGATTGTGCGCTGGAGCCGCGGCGACGACATCCGCGCCGCGTGTGGTCAGCTCTGGAGCAAACGTCCCGAAGCCGTGGGCGTTGTGGTGAACAGGTGAAAGTCCGAAGTGCTGGTGCAACTCCGGTTCTGTCGACAGCGAAGCGAAGGAGCAACAGGAAGCGGCTGTTGCGCGGACGAGAACTGAATAAAAGGGCTACTCCGAAAGCGTGGAACGTGGTCTGAGGTTTGCCGGTAGGATGCACTGCTCGGATGCCTGCCAGCCCGGCCTGGGTGGGGAAAGTGGCGCTAACCGACGTTGTGCTAAGCCTGCAATCTACGCACGGAGTTTGCCGAGAATTGCCAGCCGGTAGTAGCCAGTCGCGGGATCGTACGTCTCGACGTAGACTCGCAGCGAAGGGCTCGCACTGAGGAGATCCTGAAGAACCGCCAGATCCAGCGAACTTGCCTCGTCACCTTCGAGATGCAGAACACGCGTCACGCCGTCCGGTACCACTGCCTTCAGCGGCGCCCTGCTGATGTTTTGACTCACTTCGCTAAGCACGGTTGCCTCGCAGAGTCCCTTCCACGACAAGGCGGTAGCTTCCGGTCTTGGGATCCACTTCTTCGACTACAGCCCGCCAGTGGTCAGAATTCATCAGGATGCTGCTCAATTTCTGCCGCAAAGCGTTGGACGAAGAGGGGAGATGTTCGAGAATCAGAAAATCGCGGGTGTCAAAGTTCTCCATGGTGCCCTCCCGATGGCCTGTGCTGACTCTTCTTCCCTGAAGTGCTTCAAAGACTGACAGACAAAATCCGTCGCCGCTCTCGCACAGCCTTTTGCAGCCCGTACCGCACGTCCCCTTGCTGACACAAATTTGAACCCTCTGAAACGACAAAAAGTTCGTTCAAGTGCTTTTGTGTGCAACTGCTGATTTTCCAGCTAATTCTGCTTTTTTGCGCCCACAATGTCAAGCATTGTTCACAAGATTTCATTTTCTTGACTGAGATTTTGCGACTGACCCGACGAACTTGTGGAGAGCGGTCAGGCTTTGGGGACCAACGGCCAGGATTTGTGGGGTGCGCCCAAGAACCGTGACCCCGCCGCACTGGGTTGGCCCTGACAAGCAAAGGCTGAGTGGTGGCTCCTTTGCCCGTGGATCGAGGCCGTGGACCAATTGTTGCTCAGCTGTCGGGGTGACTGCGGGGATGGCTTCTGGGGCTTCTCATTGCGGGGTAATGTGGTGCGAGTTCGTGCGGGACTGCGTGGAACAGCGGGAGGCTTTACGCTGCAGGTGGTTCTGCTTCGAGGAGATGCGAAAATTTCGCGCCCAAATTCCCCTTGACTTTGGCTGGAGAAAGTCTAAATTGATAGAGGTTCTCAATTATTTCCAATCTCACCGGCAAAGGAAGTGATCTTTCGATGGTAGAAGACTCGACCCTACGATCGCCGGGTCGGCGACTGACGAAACAGCGACGGCTAATTCTCCGGATTCTGGAGTCGCGACGCGACCACCCGGGTGCGTTGGAGATTCTGGAAGAAGCCAAGAAGGTCCAGCCGTCGATTTCCCTCGGTACGGTGTACCGGAACCTGAAGGTGCTGGCCGAGCAGGGCGTGATCAAGGAGATCTCCACCCTTGGCGAAGGCTCGCGTTTCGACGCCCAGCCGGTGCCGCATTCGCATCTGGTGTGTCGCCGCTGCGGGAAAGTGATCGACGTGCCTTTCGATCTTTCCGAAACGCTGGACGCCGAGGTGAGCAAGCAAACGGGCTACCTGAGCGTGTCGCACGCGCTCACGTTTTACGGGGTGTGCCCTGATTGCGCTACCGAAGCGGAGCGCAAGCGGGGGTGGGCAACGGAACGCGACGAAAAGTCGGAGGAGGGATGATGGACAAGGAAAAGGTGATTGCGGCACTGAATCACGACCTGGCGCTGGAGCTTGCTGCGATCACGCAGTACATGTGGCAGCACGTGATGGCGCGCGGAATCTACAGCCCCGCTTTTCGGGATCGGATTAAAGCGATCGCCATCGACGAGATGAAGCACGCCGAGGCGCTGGCGGAGCGGATCGTCTGGCTGGGCGGCACACCCACCACAGAACCGACGCACATCCGCGTGGGCGGCGATCTTTCCAAAATGACGGCGGACGACGTGAAGGCAGAACGCGAGGCCATCGAGACTTACCGCGAGCAACTGGAACTGGTGAAGGATGATCCCGTGACGCATCGCCTGCTGGTGAAGCTGATCGAAGACGAGGAAGAGCACCTGGACTTTTTCCAGTCGCTGGCAGAGGGTTCGGCTGCTTAGCATTTGAGGAGGCCGGGATGGACAGACAACGGGTGGTCGAAGCTTTGAACCAGGCCCTCGGCGAGGAGCTGGCGCTGCTCACGCAAACCTACTGGCACTACGTGATGGCAACGGGTACGGCGAGTCCTCCGCTGCGCGAGCGCTGGCGAGAGATGTCGATTCGGGACATGCGGCACGCCGAGGAGCTTGCCGAGCGGATCGACCATTTTGGTGGGGTGCCAACAACGCAGCCCAAGGAAATCCGGGTCGGCGGCGACCTGAAGCAGATGATCCAGGATGACCTGGCCCTCAAGAAAGAGGCGGTGAAGATGTACACGGGTTACCTGGATCTGGTTCGCGACGATCCGATTACCTACCACATGCTGATTGACATCCTGAAAGAAGAAGAGGCGGATCTGGACGAGCTGGACGCGTGGCTCGCTGAGTGAGCACGAGCAGCGAGCCGGTGCGGGGTTGTGCTGACTGTGCTGGCTTGCCGACGGGAATGCTTTTCTACCCGAACGTGTTCGTTTTAGGGGACGCACTTCGCGGACTTTTTGAGAGATTTGGCGGCGGAAAAGAACTCTGAACGGGCAAGGAAACGGGGCCATGGACAAAGAAACTTTCGAAGAGATCCGGCAGTTCGCGATCGACAAGGAAATTGAAGCCGAGGCGTTGTACTCCAGAATGGCGGCCGAGGCCGAGCTGCCGCACGTGCAGGATCTTTTTGAGGAACTGGCGGCTGAAGAACGCAAACACCAGCGAATGCTGGAAAACATCAACGTGGACAAGGTAGCGGCTTCCGATCTGGCACCGGTGCAGGACCTTCATCTGAGCGACTACCTGGTGGAGCAGGAGTTTCGGCCTGACATGAGCTACCAGGATGTACTCATTCTCGCCATGAAGCGTGAAGAGCGCTCGATGGAATTGTACCGCAACCTGGCGAATCAAACGGCGGGCGAGCTGCGCAAGATTTTCGACTTTCTGGCCAGGGAAGAGACGAAGCACAAAGAACGGTTGCAGCGCGAGTACGACGAATTCATTCT
>JAADFT010000390.1:3614-5501 GCA_013152765.1 Calditrichota bacterium
GTAAAGGCAGAGAAACCACAGATCAGAAGGGTTCGTGCCATGGCTGATTTTTCGAAGAACGAAGCGATCGAAATGGCGATTCAGATTGAGCAGCAGGGCTACGACTTCTACTCGAACGCAGCGGCCGGTCTCCCTGAGGGGCAGGCCAAAGCGTTGTTCGAGTGGCTGGCTGCGGAGGAACTGCGGCACATCCAGGTATTTCAAAACTTCCGCGACCAGATGGACCAGTTGCAACTGGCGGGGCCCTACGACTGGGATGAAGTCGGGCGCTACCTCAGGAGCCTGACAGAGGGACGTGTGTTCCCGAGCGCGGAAGAGGCCAAGAACCTGGCAAAGAAAGCGGAGAACCTCTCGGAGGTCTTTCGGTTTGCGATCCAGATCGAGAAAGAGAACATCCTCTACTTCCACGAGCTAAACGACTTTGTGGCCGAGAAAGACAAACCCGTGATCCAGAAGCTGATCGACGAGGAGAAGTCCCACATTCGCAGACTGGTGGATTTGAAACGGCAGATGGGCGTGGGGTGAGTTGCACCTGGCCGAACGGGGGTGATCTGCTTTCTTCCCGCCTTTGCAACTGAACGACTCACCATGGACTAACCGGGAGGGAGAGATGTCACCACAAAAGTCGCTCGTGGTCCTGGCGTTTGTCGCCGGGTTTTCCCTGCACGCGGGAGTGTTTGCCCAGGAAGAAGCTGGTGGCGACTGGCTGGGAAAGTTCAAGTACAAGCAATTCGAACGTCCCGAGGCCTGTCGGCAGTGTCACACCGACATCTACCAGCAGTGGCGCCAGGCGATGATGTCGCAGGCCTACGTGCACCACTGGGATGAGATCGAGTACTTCAAGCTCGCCATTCCGCATGCCGAACGGGATCCAAAGTTTGCCGAAGTGAAGGCTGGCTGCAACGGTTGCCACGCACCGATTTCTTACGGAGCTGGCGACGTGCCACCACCGCTTCCGGAGGAGAACAGCCGGGCGAACGAAGCGGTTTCCTGCGAGGTATGCCACACGATTACGGGACGCACGGGGAACGAGTCGGTGAACTACAACTTCGTTCTCAGCCCGGGCCGCGTGAAATACGGCAACCGTGAAGGGGTGGTGAGTCCGCACCACATCACCAAGTACTCCGACTTCATTCAGAGTGCGGAGTTCTGCGGAACCTGTCACAACGAGCGCGACCAGTTTGGCGTGTGGGTCAAGAGCACCCAGCTTGAGTGGGCGGAGGGGCCTTACGCCAAAGAGGGCGTGCCGTGCCAGACATGTCACATGCCCAAAGCCCCCGGGCGAAATGCCAACACCGCCAAGGAAGAACATCCGGATGTGGCGCAACACCTGTTCCACGGCGCTCATGACCCCGGCAAGGTCCGCGGGGCAATTGAGGTGCGGATGCACCCCAGCGAACGCGAGGTTGAACCGGGTGACCGCGTTGTGATCAGTGTGCAGCTCTTCAACGGGAAGTGCGGACACAAGGTGCCATCTGGCTCCGCCGAGGAGCGGCAGCTCTGGCTGCACGTGGAGGCTGTGGACGCGAACGGCAAGGTGTACCATCTTCCGGTGGACCGTAAAGGTTTCGAGGGTGAGGAGCAGACGATCACGAGCAACGAGCTTGCTTACCAAGACATCGGTGAGATGATCGGCGACCCGGAGTTCAAGGGGCTTCCCAGAGACGCGCTGCCCGAAGGGGACCGCATTTTCTGCCTGCCTTACTTCGATCCCAAAGGGCGCCGCACAATTGCCCAGTGGAACACGGCGTCTTTAGGTGTGGATTACCGCATTGGCCCTCGTGAAACCAAAATCGAGACCTACACCTGGACGGTTCCCGACGACATCCCGCTTGGGCGAGTTGTCGTGCGTGCTGAGCTGAACTACCGGCGCCTGGTGAAGTCGGT
>JAADFT010000391.1 GCA_013152765.1 Calditrichota bacterium
ATTGTTCACATTGGGGATTTGCGCGTCCTGGACGTGCGTGGAGACCTGCCGGTCGAGTACCTCCCGGTTGCCCGCAAACTGCGGCAGATGAGCGTGCGTTTCCTGGACTTTTCACATCCCCCAGTGTTGCTCCCGGTCAAAGCCATTTCCGGCCAGGCAGACGCCACCAAACAGACCGTCCCAATCCGCCTTGAGCTTCGCAATCCCCAAGGCGAGTTCAAAGCTGGCGTTCTCGTGCAAATCGTCTTCCCGGGTGCGGAGCACAGGAACACGCTGGCCATTCCACGAGCGGCGCTGCTGAGGCGTGTTCAGCGCATTCGTCATCAAGAATGGCCACGCCCTGAAACGCCGGTTGAAAATTGGCATTCGGCTACCCAGCTGGGTTGAGGTACTCAGCGGCCTCGCCGAGGGCGACACCGTGGTTACAGAAAAAGCCTACTCGCTCGTGGACGGAATGGAGGTGCGCGTGCGATGAAGGGTTTTTCTCGCTTCGCCATCGAGAACCGCCGCGCCCTCGTCTTCACAGCCCTGCTGCTGAGCTTGGTGGGCTTCTACCTCATTTTTCAGATCCCCGAGGGGGTGTTCCCGGACGCCACTTTCCCCCGCATCGCCGTCATGATGGACTACGGGCTGGCACCGCTCAAGGAAATGGAGATGGAGATCGCCAGACCCGTCGAAGAAGCGGCCATGATGGTGGAGGGCGTACGTTTGGTGCGCTCCAGCATCAGCCGGGGCTCGGCGGAGGTGAACATCGACTTCCAGTGGAATCAGGACATGTTCCGCGCCTACCAGCTCGTGCAGGCTGCCGTCAGCGGAGTTCAGCACGAGCTGCCCCCCGGTGTGCACATCGAGGTGCGCCGTTTCACAACCAGTACCTACCCTGTTGCCGGTTACAGCCTCACCTCGGACAAGCTGGACCTGATCCAGCTCCGCGACCTGGCCGTGTACACAATTCGCCCCCAGCTGGCCAGCATTCCCGGCATCTACAACATCGAGGTGATGGGCGGCCACGAACGGGAGTACTGGGTTAATCTGAAGCCGGAACGTTTAGCGGCTCTGCACATCGACTACAAACAGGTGGAGGAGGCGCTGCGCGAGAACAACAGCCTGCGCTTTGTGGGGCGGTTGAACGAAGCGCACAAGCTCTACCTGAACATCGCAGACAATCGGTTCCTCAAGATCGACGACATCCGCAACACTGTAGTCGCAAGGCGCGGGGCCACACCGATTCTTCTCTCCGACATTGCCACGGTCGAACCGGCTGTCAAAGAGACCTTCATCCACTGCGAAAGCAACCTCAAGCCTGCGGTGCTGGTGACCGTGATCAAGCAGCCCGGCACCAACGCCGTGGGCATCATGAAGCAGGTCGAGAAACGCTGGGAAGAGCTGCGGCGCGTCCTCCCGGAGGATGTGGAGGTCCGCAAGTGGTACGACATGACGGATTTCATCCGGCGCTCCATCAGCAGCGTTCGCGACGCCATCCTGCTCGGCGCCTTGCTGACGACGCTCATCCTGCTGCTCTTCCTGCGCCGAGTTCGGATCACCCTAGTCACGGCATTCATCATCCCAGTAGCTCTGCTCATCACGTTCATTTTCATCAAGCTGCTGCACCTGAATCTGAACCTGATGAGCCTCGGTGGACTGGCGGCGTCCATCGGCATTCTGGTGGACAACGCGATTGTCGTCGTCGAGAACATCGAGCGTTACCTGGAGGAGGGCTACACCCGGCGCGACGCCGTCGTGCACGCCACGGCGGAGATCATCCCACCGCTGCTCGGGGCCACGCTCACCACTTTAGTTGTGTTCGTACCGCTGGTCTTCCTCACGGGCGTGCCGGGCATCTTCTTCCGTTCGCTGGCGCTGACCCTTTCGATCGCCATTTTCGTGTCGATGGTGCTTGCCGTCTTCTTCACGCCAGCGCTTGCGGTGACGCTGATCTCGACCCGACCCAAGAAACCCGGGCGCTTCTTGCCGCGGATCATCCGGCTGCAGCAGGCAGCTCTGAAAACCACGATTCGCCGCCCCGTGATCGCCCTCCTTTTGATCCTTGTGCTCGGTGGTGTCGCGGTTTTCTCTTACCTGAGGATTCCCAGTGGGTTTCTGCCCGAGTGGGACGAAGGCACGATCGTCCACGACTTCCTGGCCCCACCAGGCAGCTCCATTGAGGGCACGCGAAGCATGCTGAAAAGCGTGGCCAAGTTCATTCTGTCGCTTCCGGATGTGGATGTCTACTCACTCCGCGTCGGCCGCAGCCTCGCCCACCCGCGCACGCACACAAACGACGGCGACTTCGTGATCAACCTCAAGAAGGGCCACAAGCTGTCGTCCTTCGAAATCATGGACAAAATTCGCGAGTTCGACCGAACCCACGAGCCGCGGCTCGAGCCCGAGCTCTTCCAGGTGCTACCCGATCGCCTCAACGATCTCTCCGGCGAAATCGCGCCCATCCTGATTAAAGTCTTCGGCAACAATCTGCCGCTGATCCAGCAGGTCGCGGCGCAGATTGCCGACTCTTTGGAGCACATCCCGGGCGCAGTGGACGTCTACCCCGGTTTTTCGCCCAGCGAGCCGGAGCTCACCGTGCGGGTCCGCCCCGAGGCTGCCAGCCGCTACGGCCTCTCGGTGGACGAGGTAAACCAGGCGGTGCACATGGCTCTCTGGGGCGACGTACCCACCAGCCTGATGGAGGGGTTGAAGCTGATCCCGGTGCGTGTGCGCTACCCGAAAGCGGACTTCGACCACAGCGAGCGCATCCAGAAGCTGCCAATTTACCTCGCTTCGATCGATCGAGTGCTCGAGTTGGGTGAAGTCGCGGACATCCGGAAGGTGCCGGGGAAAACCGACATCAACCACGAGAACCTGGCTCAGGTGGTGAACGTCAAGGCGCACATTTCGGGGCGGGATCTTGGGAGCATCATTCGCGACGTGAAGCGGATGCTCGGCCACATTCCTTTGCCTCCCGGTGTCACCGTGCAAATCGGTGGGCAGTACGAAAGCCAGCAGCGGGCTTTCCGCGAACTTCTCATGATCCTCGCGTTTGGGGTGCTGCTGGTCTACGCGATTCTGCTTTTCGAGTTCAAGAGCTTCCGCACGGCCGCGGTGATCCTGTTCGGCACCGTGCTTTCCGTCAGCGGCGTCTTCCTGATGTTGTGGATCACCGGCATCCCGCTGGACATTTCCGCCTTCATGGGCATGATCATGATTGTGGGCGTCGTGGTGAACAACGGGATCTTGCTGATCGACTACGCCGAGCGTTACCTGCGTGAGGGTACACCTGTGCGGGAAGCGCTGCTGTTGGCCGGTCGCGTGCGGCTGCGCCCGATCTTGATGACCACGCTCTCCACGACTTTCGGCTTCCTGCCGCTGGCTCTGGCAATCGGCGAAGGTTCGGAAATGCTGCAGCCGCTCGCGGTGTCGATGATCGGCGGCATGAGCCTGAGCATGGTCCTGTCTTTGGTCCTGATCCCCGCGATGTACGCTTTCGTAAACCAGAAGTAAAAGCCTCGGACGCGCAAAGCGCGTCCCTCCGACACAGGACCAGTCCAGACGTTCTTTCACCGCAGGGACGCAGGGAACGCAGGGTTAGCCCTCGCTCACCGTCCCTGCGGCCTCTGCGACCCTGCGGTTAACAGCCGCCGCGCTGGGACCAAACTACAGGGCCGTGGGAGAACGCACCTCCCTCGGTGAGCTGAAGCTCACTTCACGTCCCCCGGCGGTGCTGGGCACCGCCGCGCAACGACAGGAGTCG
>JAADFT010000392.1 GCA_013152765.1 Calditrichota bacterium
TGCTGGCAAAATGGGCCCGCGACCTGGGCACGGATTCGCTTTACGTCGAGCTCCGCCCTGGGCCACGACGCCGCGCGCTCCTCCGCTTCGCCCGCCAGCACGGGTTGCGTCCCGTCGCCACAAACGCCGTGCACTTTGCAGCGCCTTCCGACTACCGCGTACACCGCCTCCTGCGTGCCATCGCCCTGAACACCACTCTCGACCGCCTGCCCGCTTCCGAAGTAGCGCCCCCGGATGCTTACCTTCGCTCGGCCGCCAGCATGGCCGCCGCCTTTGCCGACGCTCCCGACGCCATTTCCAACACTCAGAAAATCGCCGAAACGTGCGCCTTCGATTTCAACCTCGGCGGGTTCATCTTCCGACAGTTCCGGGGACCCGACGGCCAGGACGCTTACCAGTACCTGCGCGAGCTCTGCTACCGGGGAGCACGCTGGCGCTACGGCCAAATCACCCCGGCCGTGCGAAAACGCCTGGAGCACGAGCTGGCCATCATTCGCGACAAGGGTTACGCGCCCTACTTTCTGGTGGTCCACGACATCGTCCAGCAGTCGCCGCGCACCTGCGGCCGCGGCTCGGCGGCAGCCAGCATCGTGTCGTACTGCTTGGGCATCACCCACGTGGATCCCATCCGCTACGACCTGTTCTTCGAGCGCTTCCTGAACCGCGGCCGCAAAGACCCGCCGGACATCGACGTGGACTTTCCGTGGGACGAGCGCGACGACATCCTGGCCTACGTCTTCCGCCGCTACGGCCGGGACGCCACGGCCATGATCAGCAATCACGTCACCTTCAAGGCCAAGGCGGCCGTGCGCGAAATTGCCAAGGTTTACGGCCTGCCTGACGGCGAGATCGGTCGCATCAGCAAACGCATTCCCGGGTACTGGGATGCCGACAGCGTCAGCGAGCTTGTCGCGCACCACCCGGTCTTCCGCGGACTGGATCTGCAGCCACCCTGGCCGGAGATCCTGCGCCTCGCCGACCGCATCCACGGTTTTCCCCGCAATCTCTCCGTACACCCCGGCGGCGTGGTCATCGTGCCCGACCGCGTGGACGCGTACGTGCCCGTCGAGATGGCCCCAAAAGGCGTGCGCATCATCCAGTGGGAAAAGGACCAGGCCGAGGACGCTGGGCTGGTGAAAATCGACTTGCTGGGCAACCGTTCTCTGGCAGTCATTCGGGACGCTCTTGCCGCCATCGAGGACCACCACGGTGTGCGCATCGACTACGCGCGCTGGGACCCGCTGGAAGACCCCGTCACCCAGGACCTGATGGCACGCGGCGACACGATGGGAGTGTTCTACGTCGAGTCTCCGGCCATGCGGCTCTTGCAGAAAAAGACCGGCAAAGGCGATTTTGAGCACCTGGTGATTCACAGCTCCATCATCCGGCCCGCTGCCAACACGTACATCCGCGAGTACATTCGGCGCCTGCGCGGCGGCGCCTTCAAGCCGCTCCACCCGGTGCTCCAGGAGGTCATGCGCGAAACTTACGGCATCATGGTGTACCAGGAGGACGTGTCGCGCGTGGCCATCGAGCTGGCGGGTTTCAGCGCCGCAGAGGCCGACGAGTTGCGCAAGGTGCTTTCCAAAAAGCACAAGCGGAAAAAGCTGGAAGACTACCGGCAGAAATTCTACCGGGGAGCGCTAAAACGAGGGGTCCCCCACGAGACGATCGACAAAATCTGGGACATGATCTTGAGCTTCAGCGGCTACAGCTTTTGCAAACCGCATTCGGCTTCTTACGCGATGGTGTCGTACAAATCCGCGTGGTTGCGAGCCCATTTTCCAGCGGAATTCATGGCCGCGGTGATTTCGAACCAGGGTGGCTACTACTCGACGTTCGCTTACATCTCCGAAGCGCGGCGGATGGGGCTGCGCATCCTCCTGCCGGACATCAACGAGAGCGACATTGCCTACACCGGCAGGGGCCGCGAGCTCCGTGTCGGCTTGATGCAGATCAAGGGTCTGAAACAGGAATCTCTGGAAGCAATCGTTGAGGAGCGGCAACGCAACGGGCCCTTCCTTTCGCTCCGCGATTTTCTGCGTCGCGTGCGAATTGAGCCCTCTGAGACACGCCAGCTCGTCAAAGCGGGGGCTTTCGACGCCGTCGAACCCGAGCTTACGCGGCCACAGATGATCTGGCTCGCCAGTTCCTGGCGACACCAGCCCGTGCGCAGGGTCTACGCCGCCACGGGCGATCTGTTCGCTGATCTCGAACCGGAGGTCCCCGTCCCGGCTCTCCCTGAGTACGACACGCACACGCGACTTCGTCACGAGTTACAGGTGTTCGGCTTTCTGATCAGCCGGCATCCCCTCACTCTGTACCAGCAACAGCTGCGGAAGCGACGTGTCATCCCGGCGAGGGACCTGGAGAAGCACACCGGCAGGCGCGTTACGGTTGCCGGCTGGCTCATCACACGAAAGCTGGCGAAAACCAAGCGCGAGCAGCTCATGGAATTCGTCAGCTTCGAGGACACGACGGCAATCTACGACACGACCTTCTTCCCACGGGCTTACGAGCGTTTCGTTCACCTGCTGAGCGCCAACCGGCCTTTCCTGCTTACCGGGAAAGTGGAAGAGGATTTCGGAGCAGTGACCCTGACTGTGGAAGAGGTTGAGCCGCTTTAGATGCGCCGTCACCCTCTGCGTAGGGGGCCAAGTCTCCACGCCTCCCTCAAAGTCTGATTTCCCTACCGGGTGAAAGAGACAATCCGTTTCGACAAGTCACATCAGGATCTCTGCTGCACATTCCGGTCTGACGGCCAAATTCCGGGCTGCACACGTGTACTGGGCACTCTACCCGTTCCGCAGAGCCCGCGCAATTCGCAAAAGCACAATACTTCGAACCTTCAGAATCCCAAACACCATCTGGTAAAGAAACTTCCTTTCCTGTCGGCTAAACCAGCCCTCTCTAACTTGTTCACCAGGTACCGAATTCGTTCTTTCGCATCTTTCGCAGCCCTTGCTCTCTTCCGATCCTCCGAGTGCATGTTTCCTGAACCTCCGTTGCCCTCTTTCAAAACCACGGGACCAAAGGTGTCAACTGAATCTACAGAGGATCAGGCGTCGCCTCAAACACTAACCAATAGTGCTCAAAGCATTCGCCACCAATCACACAATATTTCTGGGGCAACCCCTGGATTTCTGGCGGAACCCCTGGCAAGTCCGGTCGGGGGTGAATTTCGAGGATCGCGAGAAGGAGGTCCTCCAGCTGAAAGGACTTCACGGTTTCATTTGCCACAGTTCGCGTTTTTCCTCTCGGTGGCGACCTACCCGCTTCAAAGAAATTGCTTTGCTACAGATGCCCTTCTAAGGTTCAACGCATCCAGCCCTAACTGCCACTGCTGTAGGAACAGGAATTCAGGGAACCCTTGAGCGATTTTTATCTTGAGTTTCTCGCGACAGAAGCGTATCATTTGGTCAACGCTTGTTTTAGCTCCCACTACGTCAGCAAATGCGAAGAGCGCCCTGCCCGGGAATCGGATCCTCGGGTCAAACGCTCGCGGGAGCAAAATCAATCGAAAACAACACCAGCATTCTG
>JAADFT010000393.1 GCA_013152765.1 Calditrichota bacterium
CTCCGAAGAACTCCGGCGTGCTCATTCGCGGTGTGAGCGTAGGGCTGCTGGCCGTCCCGCTCGCCGCAGACCCCGGCACAGACAGAATGAGAACGCTCCACACAACTGCTCTCACGGACATGAGCTGCCCTCCTGGGTCAAGCCCTCTACCCGCACTGCTTTTTCGGAAGCGACACACGGCCCGCTCAGCATTCTTCCCACCCGGCGGTCGGGACTCCCTTTCCACCCGGGGCTCCCCACTTTCCCGCTGCAGCCCGCGTACAGAGGCTGCTTTCGCAGGGGACCAACCCCCCGGGCCAGCCAACAGCCGCGACCGCTAAGCTCGAGCCGGACTGGGGGCAAATCCAGACACGCCAGAATTAAGTCTACTACGTCAGATTCGCGAAACAAAGGCGAAAGCAGCGCGTGGCTTCTCCGCCCGGGGATCAAACCCCGGGCTACGAAAGGAAGCCGCCTGCTAAAGCAGGCTTATTTCAGGCGAGGTCAAACAACATCTTGCCCTGGAGAAACCACGACTCAGAAAAGCCAACCACATTTTGACGTAGCAGAACTAAGCTTTCTCCTGGAGAAGCTAACTCAACCGCCCGAACTCGGCCTCGAGCCCCGGCACCTCTACCCTCGCACCGAACACGCCCGCTTGATCAGGCCGCCTCGAACTCCAGCGGGCGCACGCGCGCCGGGAGGTTCACTTCGGCCGAGTCTGAAATGGCGATCGCAGTGACCACCGCGTTGGCCGCCTCGCCGACGTTGCAGGGATTGGGTGCACCGTCCGTGAGCAAGGCGTGGAAAGCTTTCAGAATCTCGCCTTCCGGGTCGAAGTCCGGATCCTGCACGGCGAGCAGCTCCCAGCCCTCACCGGTGGCGAGCGAGAGTTCGCCGTCCTCGAGGTCCACAACTAACGTGCCCCTGGCGCCACGGGCAGTGAGCCTCGTGCTTGCGGGTCCCTCCCCGCCGACGCTAAGCAGCACGTTCACTCCGGCCTTGCTCAGGAAACGACCGGCCGACATCACGGTGTCGCCCACCGGCCAGTCCGGGAAGAAGCGCTTCGTAGTGAAACCCGTGATTTCGTACAGGTCGCCCATCATCCAGCGCACGGCGTCAACCACGTCCACGGCTTCACCGATGGCCAGGTTGCGCTTGAGTTTCGGATCGAGCCGCCAGCCGGTAGGGGCGTCGGCGGCGGACCGCACCCAGCGCGCCTCGAACAAGCCGATCTCGCCGATCCTGGAGAGTTCTTCGCGAAAACGCTGGACCAGCGGGTGGAACCTGAGGCGATGTGCTGCCATCAGGTGGACGCCCGCTTCCAGAGTCGCGTCCACGATCAGCTCCGCGCTCGGCCGCCGCAGGGCCAGAGGCGTCTCACACAGCACGTGTTTGCCAGCCTGAGCCGCGCGAACGGCCATCTCCTGATGCAGCGCATCCGGGGTGGCGATTACCACCGCGTCCACCTCGGGTAGGGCCAGCAGGTCGCGGCAGTCTGCCCCGGTCCACTCCGCGCTCAGCTCCCGGGCGCCAGCTTGTAGCTTTTCTTCCGACACATCACAGATTGCCAGGTAGTCGAAACCGACCGAACGGGCGCGTTCTGCGTAGCGCTTCCCGACGCCCAGACCAATGATGCCCAAACCGAGACTGCTCAATCTTCCCTCCACGTTTTCCGTACCGTCTCGTTCTTCACTCGCTTAACTCCGCCGTAAGACTCCGAGCTCCGTTTGACGACACCAGGAATCCTGTTTTTCAGACTGGGGCCCGCTACGTCAACCCATTTCAGCCGAAACAAGCGGTTGCCCTTTCGGAGTCACTCTGCCAGCAGGAAGCAACCGACAAAAACCTGGAGAACCGTGTCGCACACTCTGCCGTGTTCACGCTGGCTTGATCTACCGACCAGAAACCACTCAGTTCTGAGAAACGCGGCGAACTGGAACAGATGAACAGGCAGCGAAACCAAGGTAACCTCAGTAGTGCACCGATCGCCGTTCCGCAGAACTCAGTTCTCCACGGACACTGGTTGCCCACAGCGAATCGAACGGCCTTCTGCAAGGGTCATGGCGATCGACTGACGAACGCTCTCCGGCGCAACGCGGTCGGGATGCTTTCCGTCGCGAATGCACTCGACGAAGTAGCGAAGTTCGCGCACGTAGCCGTCTTCCGCCGGCAGCTCCGGGGTAAAACCACGCTCGTCCCCGTGCCGGTACACCTTCAGCGACGGGCTGGTCAGGCTACTGTAGCGAATCTCCGCTTCTTCAAAAGCCGCGTGGTACGACATTTCGAAGATGCTGTACTCCCAGCTCCCCTCGAGAGCCACGATTGGTCCCTGACGGTAGCGGTACTGCGACCAAACAGCCAGGGTGCCTCCCTTCGGCCCCTCGATGCCCTGGGCGTAAACGCTCTCGGGGCGACCGAAAAGCACGTTCGCGAAGTCCACGTCGTGGATGTGCAGATCAAACAGGGCGCCACCGCTGCGCTTCGGATCCGAAAACCAGTCGTCACCTCCTGACCAGCCCGGGTAAGGACTGACCCTGCGGAAAAGCACCGAGAGCGGACGGCCGAATTCGCCACTCTGCACGGCCTGCTGGAGGTACTCGTACTCGGGCCAGAAACGGATGCAGTGAGCGGCCATCAGGAGACGCCCCTTTTCTTCAGCCCGGTCGAACATCTCGTCCACGTCCTCAAGAGTCAGGGCAAGCGGTTTCTCGCAAATCACGTGGTGCCCGGCGTTCAGGGCTTCCAGAACGGCCCACTTGTGCAGGTGCGTGGGCAGACAAACGTCCACAACGTCCACGTCCTTGCGGCCCAGGATCTTCTGAAGATCGTCAAAAAGTTCGACACCCTCGAGACTCGCCTCTTCTTCGTTCGCCTCGACGTTTCCTTTCAACATCTGGTTGAGCCGCTCCGGGTTAGCCTCGACGACAGCCACCACTTTCGCGTCGTCCAGTTTGGCGTAATTTGCAACGTGTGCCCGGCCCATGAAACCGTAGCCGACCACTGCAATCTTGACCATGCCCACCTCCGCTGTTCTGCGTTCAGCCTTTCTCCATCGAAAGCGGCAAACCTGCACGCCTCGCGAGCGCCAGCAGGGAATCGTACACACACTCGCTCAGCCTGTCCAGTCGCAAACGACGTCCGCCCCCACGGTAAGCTACGCCTGGCTTTACAGGGGTTCCTCGAGAGCGTTGAGTTTCACGAACTCCGAACTGCCGCCGCTGCTCCTCCGAACAGCCACAGTAGCCAGTTCGTGCGGACCGATCTCGAACGAACCGTTCAATCCCAGGAACTCGGAGTGGACCTTCACCCGAGTTTTCCTGCCGGCTGTTTCAAAGCACCGCAGGATCAGCTCGCTCCGGTGAAAACCTTTCTTGACAACTGTCACAAGCACGTTGTCCGGCTCAACCAGCAACCAAGACCCGGTGTCCGGACCGCTCCCCGCCTGTCCGGGCATTTTGACCACCCGAAGCCCGAGGTTGAAAACCGAAGCCAGTCTGAACGGGCTCAGCGTGCTCAGTTCCTCGCTGTACGGGATCATCCAGAATCGGAACCTGTG
>JAADFT010000394.1 GCA_013152765.1 Calditrichota bacterium
GCAGCGCCCTTTGAATTTCTGCCAGGGTGTGTCGCGGGTCGGTTCGCCAAAAGCGGCAATTCGAAGTCGCGCTTTTACGCGCAGGTACTCCAGTCTGCGCCAGTCGCCCAGGTTCACGTAGCTTTTGATGTAGAAACGGTCCAGGATTTTGCTCAGGTACTCACTCTCGTCCAGGCGCGAAAACGTCGTGTCGGTTCGGTCGGTGTTCACCTCAAGCTCCGCCACCGAAGCCTGGGCAGGAACTTCCCAGCGGAGCAGGACACCGTCCCGCTTGCGCACCAGGAAATTCAGGCGCAGTCCGCCGGCGGACGTGCCAGCGATCTTCCAGCACGCAAAACTCGAGTCGCCGATTGTCACACTCTGTTCCCCCTGCCGCTGAAGCTGGATCTCCAGCGTTTTCGGTACCCTGGGCAGGATTTGCGGCACGAGAAACGGGAACGCAGCGCTCTTGGCGCCGCTGTTCAGAAACCGCCAGATGAGAAGCTGGTAGTGGTCCACACAAAAGTTGTTGTCGAGAATGAGCGTCCCTTTTTCGACGGCCACCGAAATGCGACGTTTTCCGAACGCCGGACCTTCGATCACGGCCACAGCCGAATCGGTCTTCATTTCCACCTGAATCTTCGCCTGCTCCGCGCCGTTGACCAGGCTCTGCAACGCGTAGTGCTTTGGGAGCAAACTGGACGCCGAAAAAGCAAGCGCCGCTCTCAACTCCACGCGAACGTCCTGTCCAGCCTGCGTCAGGTTGAAGCGTACGTTGAGGCGGGAAACAAAGTCGCGGTCCTGCTTCTGGAAGCGAAACGCGGCCCGGCCAACGCGTTTTCCGGCCATCTCAACCGCGTAGCTGGCCTGGTACCTGGCCGTTGGTCCGTAAGCAACCTGCCCACCCTGCGCGCTCCAGACGCCCAGCAGTGAAATCCCGAGAACCGCCAGTACTCTGTACAGCACAGGATCACCTCCTCAAAACGAACGTGTTCCCTGCGCTGACCTTCCGCCGATTTCTCCAGCCTTTTCCAGGCCCAGGCGAAAGATCACCGGCCCGATCACCTGGTTCACCACAATCGAGGCCACGATTAGCGTGCGCAGATCCGTACCGAGTGGCGCTGGCACGCTTTCGGCGATTAGTTGCGCCAGCCCCAGACTCACCCCGGCCTGGCCTAAAAAGCCCGTCCACAGGTAGCGCCGCACCGTGGGCGTGGACGTAACCCGCCGGGCCGCCAGATTGGTGCTCGCTACCGTGGTGCCAAGGCGGACGAGCACGATGGTCAAAGCAGCAAACCAGCGGGCTCTCAGGGCGTCCAGGTTCAGTGCCGCCCCAGCCACAGCGAAGAACACCGCGTAGATCGGCAGGGAGCTGCTCTCGATCGCCTGAATGAGGGTTTCTCCCTGGTCCGAGTAGTTTTCCACAACGAAACCGATGATCAGGCAGGTCAGCACGGGGTCAGAGTGAATGGCATTCGTAAATTCCACAGCGAAGAACACAACGCCGACCAGAAAAATGGAGATTTCCTCGCGCACACTCCGCAGGTACCAGACCACGCCGACGCCGAACAGAATCCCGAGCGGCACAGCACTGAGGATTTCCCAGCCCACTTTCAGCATCAGGGTGAGCTGGAAGGATCCGCCAGGCTGGGTGAGGACTTCCGCCAGAGCCAGGACGGGTGCAAAAACCACCAGAATCACCACGTCGATTGTCACAGCTACAGCAAGAGAAAGCTCTGTGACCGGACCGCCGGACTGGGTTTCCGTGATCACGGCGACCGTCGTCGACGGCGAGATGGCCGCCGCAATGAGGCCCAGCAAAACTACTCCCGCCACCCTTTGCGCAACAGAAGTCGCTTGAGCCACGGACAGGGCATCGAAGAAAACGTACAGGACCAGCGCCACGCTGAGTGGCACAAGCGCGAACCGTAGTCCCACGACCGTGGAAATGGCGCGAACCTGACGTCGCAACTTGGCTAAACGCAGTTCACCACCAGCGGTGAGTGCGATGATGCCAAGCGCAAGTCGGTTGATCAGGTCCAGCCGCTCGGCGGCGGGTTCCTGCACCAGGTTGAGCACGTAGGGACCGAACAGAATCCCGGCCAGCAGGTAGCCGGTGATCTTGGGCAACCGGTACGGCTGGGCAAGCTGACCGGCCAGGTAGGCCGCCAGAATCAGAAAACCCAGAGCGGCCGCGCTGTCCGTGCGCGATCCCGCCGCCTCTGGCGTCACTTCGAGGAGGAGCGCCATCAGGACGCTGAGGAGCACCAGAAGCAACAGAACCAGCAGGCTTGGACTGGTGGCCAGTCTCCTGATGGCTCCACGTGGATCAGCCGGTATTTTCGGCACGACCGTCTTCACGCCAGCACCTCCCGGCGCTTCGGTTCACCCGCAGGAGGTCCACCCAGGAGCCAGCGCAATCCGGCCGGCGCCAGTACCTGATTCACGATGATGGCAACAATCACGGCCGCCAGCACGGCCTCGGAGAGTTCACTCGGGAAGAGCAGGTCGTACTCAAGGGCAATTGCCAGCGAAAGGCCGCCTTGTCCCAGCAAACCAAGACCGAAGTGCACTGGCATCACTTCGCGATTGCCAAGAAAGGCGCCGGCCAGCGCGGGGACAACCAGTTTGGTCAGCACCCGCAAACCGACATAGGCCAGCCCGAAAGCGAGCAGCCGCAGCGAAGCGAAGTGCCACTGGGCCCCGGCCAGGATTAGAAACACGATGTAAAAAGGACGTTCTGTCTTGGCCAGAACGCGAGACAGGGTTCGCCGCTGCACCGGCATTTGCGCCAGTAGCACACCAACCGTGAGAGTGGAGAACAGCGACGACACGCGTGCGGTGAAAGCGGCTCCACCGGCAAACGTGATGACGCCAAGCAGGATCACGATCAGCTCGTCGGGGTCTCGGAGCTGCCGCAGCAGCGCGAAGAACAGCAGCGCCAAAGCAGCGGGAGCCCCAATGGCCACAGCCAGTCCCCCAAGCGGTCCCACTTGCGTTTGCAGAAAGCCGTACAAAAGTCCCAGGCCGACAACACCGGGCACCCCGTCCAGCGCGGACACAATCCGCAGCAGGTAGGCCGTTTCGATTCGTCTTCGGATGGATCGGGTCATGAGGGCGATCGAAGTGGGAGAAGTGCAACTGGTGGCGGCCGCCAGAACCGCTACGGCAACGAGCAAATCTCGACGACTGCTGGCTGCAAACCCGAACACCTGCAGCGCGAAGAGAAGCAGGGGGAAAACGGCCACCACCATGGCTACGGGGAGGCCGAACGCGGCGAACAACGTGCCCGCAGGAAACCGGCGCAGGTGCTCGCGCGAGAACTGGAGCCCCAGCAGTAAGCCAAGCCAGCCGATCCCCATGGCCAGCACCGGGCGCAATTCGAGGAGAACTGAGTCGGAGAGAACGTTCAGAGCTCTCGGCCCCAGCAGTGCCCCCAGCGCGATGAACTCGCCGCCAAGCAAGAAGAGGTGCCGCGTTTCTCCGCCGATTCGCAGCCGCCCCAGAATCGTGCGTTCGCCGAGGTAGGCAATCAG
>JAADFT010000395.1 GCA_013152765.1 Calditrichota bacterium
GGAAAGCTGCTTCCGTGGACGCCGTGGACCTGGGCGCTGCGGTACGAAATGGACTGGTACCTGAGTTGTCCCGCCGACCGAAGCGGTTACCCTGTTTTCCTGCTAACCACCGCTGTGGATGCCCACTGCCGTCCGCGTGGCAACCTGATCACGCCGGCTGGCCAGCTTGGTTTGGGGATCCTTTCCTACCTGAAGTACTTCCGGTACACTGGCAAAGCTGACCCGCGCGTTTTGGAGCTCGCGCGCCTGATGGGCGACTATTTGGTGAGCGAAGCTCTGACACCAGACCGTGGCGCCTACCCGCGCTTTACGCGCTCGACGGGTTCCGGAAGCCTTCCGTTGCGCCGCAGCGGTGGCGGCGACGCCCGGTTCGGGCCCAACGTGATTGAGCCAGACAAGGGAGGCCTGGCCGGGTATGCCCTGTTCAGGTTGTACCAGACAACCCGCGAGGACAGGTACCTGCAACAGGCACTGCACAACGCAGAGGTGCTTGTCCGGAACATGCGCAAGGGCGACGCACTGCACTCGCCGTGGCCTTTCCGGGTCGACGCGGTCACGGGGCAAGCCTGGGGGAGCGCAGCGGCAACATGATCTACATCCTCCGGCTGTTCGATGCCCTTCTGGAAGAAGGTTACGAGCAGTTCCAGGAACCCCGTCAGAACCTCTGGAGCTGGATCCGCGACGTGCAAATCCCTTCGCCCGACACCCCTGATTCCTGCCTCTGGGTACAGTTTTCGGAAGAAGAAACGGCGCCGGGCAACCGCACGGCCTGGGCTCCGCTCAACACGGCCCGCTACCTCCTTGAGAAAAGGGATCGTCTGGATCCCGACTGGAGGGCGCTCGCCGAGCAGTGTTTTCAGTTTGTACTCCGGAATTTTGCCGTCCCGCGCCCGGGCGGTGTAACCCTGGTGCGGGCGAGCGACGCCGATCCACGGCCGCGGGGCGGCGTCTGTTCTACGTTCGGGGCAGTCGCGGCGATGCTGTACGCTGCTGGCGGGGGAGAAGAGTACCGGGAGCTGGCCTACCGGTGCTTGAACTGGGTGAGCTACTTCGTCGACAGCGACGGCTGTCCTGCGGCCCTTTGCGACCTTGGCAGCGTGGAAAAGGGCGGTCGCCAGACAGATGCCCACCTGGACGTGGTTCACAACTTCTTGGACGCGATGCGAGCCGTGCCGGAGTGGCAGGTCTACCGGTTCCCGAGGCAGAAGCTCCAGCTTCCGGAACGGCTCAGAAACTACCGGGGCAAGGTCATTGGTTCGCACAAAGCCGTTTACGACGGCCGGGGCACGCTTCTCCCCTGGACTTCCTGGATGGACGCGTTGAAGCGCGAGATGAATCGTTACCTGCAGTGCCCGTTCGAGAAAGGTTACCCGCGATTCGTGCTGTACACGTTTCTCGATGGCGACTTTCGGCCATTCCGCGACTGGAAAACGCTCATCCCGGCCACTCAGAACGGCATGGGCATCATTTCTTACCTGAAGTACTACCGTTACACGGGGCGCGAGAACCCGGAGGTGCTTCGTTTTGCCCGCCTCATGGGCGACTACCTGGCAAGGGAGGCGATCACACCGCCGGTTGGGAAGTACCCGCACTTCAGTCGCTCGACCGGCTGGGCTGGTGCTGTTCCTCAGCCGCCGGACTGTGGGTGCCAGGGGGATTTGCCGTACGAGGTTGAGCCAGACAAAGCGGGCATTGCGGGGCACGCACTGGTGCTCCTCTTCGAAGAGACCGGTGATTCAACTTACCTGCGACAGGCGCTCTGGAATGCCCGCGACCTTGCCGCAAACATGCGCGAGGGCACGGCTGATCGCTCCCCGTGGCCTTTTCGCGTTGATTACCGTACCGGTGAAGCACGCGGCGAGGTCTCCGGCAACATGGCGTACATCTTGAGGCTTTTCGACGACTTGCTCCGGCTTGGCTACTCCGAATTCGCCCGGCCCCGGGCCCGCCTTTGGCAGTGGATCGTGAGCGAACAAATCCCGAGCGCACGGAGCGACGGGCGACTCTGGGCGCAGTTTTTCGAAGACCATCAGGAGCCGGACAACCGGACGGCCTGGGCGCCGCTCAATCTCGCCCGCTACCTGCTCGAGGAGCGCGACCGTCTGGATCCGGACTGGCGAACGCACGCGAGAACGCTGATCGATTTCGTGAATCGCAACTTCACAAGTGTGGTGGACGGGGTGCTGGTGTGCGGCGAACAGGACCGCGACAAGAGTCCCTGGGGCGGTGTTCTGTCCACTTACGCAGCTGTGCTGGCCATGCACGCGGCGGCCACCGGGTCGGAGGAGTTCAAGGGTCTCGCCTACAGAGCCATGACCTACGCTCTGTACGCGGTTTTCGAAGATGGGCGCGTGAGCGAGATGGCGCGTCACCTGCAGTACGGAGTGTGGCAGGAGGACTGCCACACGGACGTGGTGCACAACGTGATCGACGCTCTGACTGCTTTCCCCGAGTGGGGTGAGTGAGAAGGCTGACGGGGAAACCTGTGGGCAGGCTTCCAGGGGAGGGGAGGTCGGACGAAACGGGGTCTACCACAGCGGGTGTGCCTGTGTCGACTCAGTGCCTTGTGTGAAGCTCAGAATTGAAGATGAGGAAAGAGCGATGCGCAGATTTCCTGGTTTGCTGGTAGCCGGTTTGCTGCTTGGGTTGGTGCTGCCGTGGCGCGCGGAGCCAGGGGGAAAGCCTCTGCGCCCGCCGCGGCACGGAGGCGTGTACGTTGTTGCTCACCGGGGAGCGCATCTGGATGCGCCGGAGAACACGCTTCCTGCTTACCAGAGGGCCATTGAGCTCGGAGTGGACTTCGTTGAAGTTGACGTTCGGACCACGAAGGACGGGCATTTCGTGAGCTCTCACAACGATGAGATCGGCAAGTACGTGCTTGGAGCAAACCCCGGTAAAATTTCCGGGATGACGCTGGCGGAGCTTGAAGCTCTGGATGTGGGGGAACGGTTGGGGAAACGCTGGAAAGGGACACACATCCCGACCTTCGAGCAAATTCTGGATCTCTGCCGGGGCAAAGTGGGCATTTACCTTGATTTGAAGAACGCGCCGGTTAAGCCGCTGGTGCGGTTGATACGGCAACGCGGCATGGAGCGCGACGTGTTGTGGTACGCCTACAGTGACAGCGATTTGTTCGCAGTGCAGCGACTTTGTCCTGAGTGTGTGATCATGCCTGATCCTGGTCCGATCGCCAATCTACCGGCTGTGTTGAAGAAGTTCCAGCCGGCAGTCGTGGCGTCGGTGTGGAAACACTGTTCAAAGCGTTTCGTCGAGATGTGTCACCAGGCCGGAGCGATCGTGATCGTGGACGACCACGGGCCCGAGACGTGGCACGACCTGCTGGACTGGGGTGTGGACGGCATTCAGACAGACCACCCGGAGGAGCTGATCAAGCTTCTTGAAAAGCGGGAGCGGGTGGGCAAAAAGGCCTCTGCTGCGCCAGAGAAGTGAGTCGGCTGGAGGGAAGGGCGCAGCGAACTGGCCGCTTCTCTGCGTTCGCCCGGTA
>JAADFT010000396.1 GCA_013152765.1 Calditrichota bacterium
AGGGGCTCCTCCGTAAGCTAAGGCTTGCCCTACGAATCCCAAAGCGGCAGCAAGCTGCCGCACTCCAAGGCAGCCTGGACGCGCAAAGCGCGTCCCTCCGACCCTACGCGGGAACATCACAGAGCCGAAAGGGCCCCGACAAAGGCTCAATTCCCCCGCCTGCGAGGAAATCTCAACTGGCTAATCCCGTTTGGAATACACAAGGCCAAGGTCCAAAGGAGCAGGTTACATCTTCTCCGAAACACACCTGCCTCGGCGAGCTGAAGCTCGCACTACTGCGCGAACATCCGACGAACCGCGGGCCAAACTTTGGTCTGAAAAAGCTGTACGAGAATGCTTCCTCGACTGCCCAGACCCACGACGGCCTGCGTCAGATCGAAGAATCGCTGCACCAGGGCTCCACCGGCGATTTTTCCGCGCACGATGGTTACCGCGTCCAGCAGGTAGACCGTGCGCCGGGGAATGACGGCTACTCCATCTTGCAAAAACACGCTCCTTGCCTGCGACGCGTACAACAGCGCGATTTCCGTGTAGCCGGCTTCGGCCGCAGCTTCGAGCACCCGTCGCGAAATCCTCCCGTACGGCGGAGCAAACGCCGTTACCCGTACCCCAAGTCGGTCCTCCAGCAGGGCCTTCGAGTCCTCGAGCTCGCGACGGAGCTCACTCCCCGAAAGGAAACCCAGGTAGCGGTGGCTGTACCCGTGCGAACCGATCTGCCAGCCGAGGGCGGCCATCTCCCGCAGTTGCGGCCAGTCAGCGTGCGGAAACCTGAGACCGCCCAGATTCACATCCCAGGTGTTCAGCCGACCGGTGTAGCCGGCCACGACAAAAACGGTTGCCGGCCAGTTGCGTTCAGCCAGAAGCGGCAAGGCATGTTCGTAAATCGAGAGGTAAGCATCGTCGAAGGTGACAGCGAGGCGGGGTTGGTCGTCGGCCTTCCAAACCGCGTCCAGTCGCACAAGAGGCCAGCCGAGGTCCTCAAACAACCTCACGTGCCTGCGGAACTGAGCCGGAGTCACGCGCGTGATGCCAAAATCGAAACGGGGTTCCACCATGTGGTAAGCCAACACGCTGAAACCCCGTTTCATTTTTCCCACCGATATTTCAGAGCTGGACTACGAAGCCAGCGCCTCTTCGAGCGGCACGTACGGCAGATCGAAAGCGTCGGCAACGCCCTTGTAAGTCACCTTGCCGAAGTAGATGTTCACACCCTTCGCCAGCTCCGGATCCGATTTGATGGCCTCGAGGTAGCCCATGTCCGCAAGCTTCACGGCGTACGGCAATGTGGCGTTCGTCAAGGCAATCGTGCTGGTCATTGGCACCGCGCCGGGCATGTTGGCCACACCGTAGTGAATCACGCCATCCACCACGTAGGTCGGATTCGCGTGTGTGGTCGGGTGAATCGTTTCCACGCAGCCGCCCTGGTCCACGGCCACGTCCACGATGACGCTGCCCGGTTTCATCAGCTTCAGCATGTCGCGCGTAACCAGCTTCGGCGCTTTGGCGCCCGGGATCAGAACCGCACCAACTACCAGGTCGGCGTGGGAAATCGCCTTGCGAATCGTTTCCGGATTCGAGATCACCGTCCGCACATTTTTCGGCATCACGTCATCCAGGTAACGCAGGCGCTCCAGATTCACATCGAGGATGGTGACCTGTGCACCAAGCCCTGCCGCCATCTTCGCGGCGTTGGTACCCACAACACCACCACCGATGATCACCACATTCGCAGGCTCCACACCTGGCACGCCGGAAAGCAGAATGCCTTTGCCGCCTGTCACCTTTTCCAGGCACTTCGCGCCTTCCTGGATCGACATGCGCCCGGCCACTTCGCTCATCGGAATGAGAAGCGGCAGCGAACCGTCTTCTTTCTGCACGGTTTCGTAGGCAATGGCCACACACTTGGTCTTAATGATCGCCTCTGTAAGCTCCCGGGAAGCCGCAAAGTGGAAGTACGTGAAAACCACCTGCCCTTCGCGGATCAGGTCGTACTCCTGGGGGAGTGGCTCTTTCACTTTCACGATCATTTCGGCGTTGCCGTACACCTCGGCGGCCGAGTCCACGATCTTTGCGCCGGAGCGTTCGTAGTCCCGGTCCTCGAAACCGCTACCAACACCCGCGTTCTTCTCGATGAGGACCGTATGCCCGCGCTGGGTCAAGATCTCCACACCAGCAGGAACCATCCCCACCCGGTTCTCGTTAGCCTTGATTTCCTTCGGAACGCCAATAACCATCGTCGCCTCCCTTCAGTCAGTTCAGGTTAATCCGGCAAAAGCGTCACTGATGCGGTGTTTTCGGGCCTGTAGATTTGCTCCGCAACTTCGGCCACAGCGTCTCGCGTCACCGAGTCGATCGCCTCAGCAACTTCGTCGAGCGTGTAGTGCCTGCCAAGGTAGATCTCAAGGCGCGCAAGTCGGTTCATGCGGCTCCCGGTACTCTCAAGCCCGAGCAGTAGGCTACCCTTGAGCTGCCTCTTGGTACGGTCGACTTCTTCACTCCTCACGTCACCGCGTGCCAGTTGTGCCAGCTCTTCCCGGATCAGCTCCTCGGTGCGCTCCGCATTCCCCACCTCCGTTGCAGCGTAGACGCCGTACACCCCAGTGTCGGCCAGAAAATCCAGGAATGAGTAGACCGAGTAAGCCAGACCCAGGTTCTCGCGAATGTTCTGGAAAAGGCGCGAACTCATGCCGCCGCCAAGCAGCGTGTCGAGCACGAGCAGTGGGAACTTGCGGTCGTCCCCGTAAGCGAGCCCCCGACCTCCAACACAGATGTGAGCCTGCTGGCAGTTGCCGTGCTTTTCCTGGACCCGCCCGGCCTGAAAACGCGGCACAGGGTCCAGACTGCGTTTTTCGCCCGGCAAAGCGTCCGCAAAGTGCTGCCGGGCCAGATCCACAACGGCTTCGTGTTCCACATTGCCAGCAACGGCCACCACCATGCGCGGAGCCGTGTAGTGGCGCCGCATGTGCGCCACCAACGTCTCACGCGACATGTTCAGCACGTTCTCCTCAGTACCGTGGATCTCCTGCGCCAGCGGGTGATTGTCGAACACCGTCCGGTAGAAGCGCTCGAAGATCACCTCTTCCGGCGTCTCGCGGTACTGGCTGATTTCTTGCAGGATGACCTGCTTCTCTTTCTCGATCTCGGCTGGATCGAAGGCGGGGTGAAGAAGCAAGTCCGACACCACCTCTACCGCGAGCGGGAGATCTTCGTCGAGCACGTGTGCACTGTAGCAGCTCAACTCCTTCGTGGTAAAGGCGTTCAGACTACCCCCCACGGATTCTAATGCTTCAGCGATCTGCCGTGCCGTGCGATGTTCGGTCCCCTTGAACAGCATGTGCTCGAGGAAATGAGACACCCCGTTCACTGAGGCATCTTCATCCCTCGAGCCTGCTTCGACCCACACGCCCAACGCCGCGGAACGAACGTTGGGCATCCGTTCGGTCACGACCCGCAGACCGTTCTCCAGGACCGTCCGCCGGTACGTGGTGTTGTCGCTGACCAATCGATTTTACCTCGGGCTTCGTCTGCCGCGCTCCCGGTCGTGACCACGGGACCTGTCGTGGCGGCGATCGCCACGTGGACGCCGGTGTTCACCACCTTCGCGCGGTGGCCGGCCTTTTCCTTCCTCTTCTTCAGCGCCTTCTTCTTTCGGCAAAAGCGCCTTGCGGCTCAGGTCCAGCTTCCCGTTTGTGTCAATGCCGACGAGCTTCACCTCCACCTCGTCGCCCACGCTCAAAACGTCTTCCACGCGGCGCACCCGGTGGTGCTCAAGCTCGCTGATGTGCAGCAGTCCTTCTTTGCCCGGCAGGATTTCGACAAACGCGCCGAAGTTCGTGATCTTCTTCACGCGCCCGATGTAGGTCTTGCCGATTTCCGGCAGCTCGGTCAGGCGCTCGATCATCTCCTTGGCGCGCTCGCACGCCTCCGGATCCGTAGAGGCAATGTGCACGGTGCCGTCGTCGTCGATGTCCACCGTGGCGCCCGTCTTCTCGATGATGCTTCGGATCGTCTTGCCTCCCGGGCCAATTACCAGACCAATCTGGTCGACGTCGATGTGCATCGAGACGATTCGTGGCGCGTACGGCGACAACTCCGGCCGCGGCGTGGGCAACGTGGCGTTCATGATGTCCAGGATCTTCATCCTGGCCTCGCGGGCCTGCTCCAAAGCCCTGGCCATCACCTCCATCGGAATGCCGCTGATCTTGATGTCCATCTGGACTGCGGTCACGCCCTGTCTGGAGCCAGCCACTTTGAAGTCCATGTCGCCAAAATGGTCCTCGTCGCCCAAAATGTCCGTCAGGATGTGGAACTGCTCGTCTTCCTTGATCAGACCCATGGCGATCCCAGCCACGGCCTCCTTGATTGGCACACCAGCGTCCATCAGGGACAGGGAGCCGGCACAAACCGTGGCCATCGAGGACGACCCGTTGGACTCCAGAATGTCGGACACCACGCGGATGGTGTACGGGAAGACCTCCTCAGACGGGATCATGGGCTTCAAGGCTCGCTCGGCCAGATTGCCGTGGCCAATTTCGCGGCGGCTCGGTCCCCGGATTGGCCTTACCTCGCCCACGCTGAAGGGCGGAAAGTTGTAGTGCAGCATGTAGCTCTTGAAGAAGTCGCCCTCCAGCTCCTCCATCTTCTGCTCGTCCATCTTGGTGCCGAGCGTGGTGGCAGCCAGGGCCTGCGTTTGCCCACGCGTGAACAGCGCAGAGCCGTGCGCGCGGGGCAACACACCGACTTCTGCCGTGACCGGCCGGATTTCGTCGAGTTTGCGACCATCCACCCGGCGTCCTTCCTCGACAATCATCCGCCGCAGCATTTGTTTCTGCAGGTCGGTCACGATCTCAACAATCTGCAGCTCGCTGTCCGGGAACTCCTCCGCGAGCTCCTCCACTACTTTTTGAATGACGTCGTTGACCGCCACCTTGCGGTCGGCCTTCTCCGTGATCCGAAGGGCCTGCGCCAGCGGCTCTTTCACCCGCTCGTGTACCGCCTTCACGAGCGCTTCGTCGGGCTCGTCCGGCTCCACTTCGAGCTTGGGTTTACCGCAGTCGCCAGCGAGCTCTTTCTGCAGCGCGATCGTTTCCCGAATCCCTTCGTGCGCGAACTCCAGAGCCTTGAGAAGCTCATCCTCCGGAACCTCGCTGGCCTCACCTTCCACCATCACGATGGAGTCCTCGGTACCAGCCACAACGATGTCCATGTCGCTGGTCTCGAGTTCCTGGTAAGTAGGATTCAGCACAAACTGCCCGGCGATTCGCCCGACTCTGGCAGCACCGATCGGGCCTTCAAATGGAATGTCCGAAATCGTGAGGGCCGCAGATGCACCGATGATGCCCAGGATGTCCGGATCGTTGGCCCGGTCGGACGACAGAACCCAGATGATGATCTGCACCTCACGCTTCAGGCCCTTGGGAAAGAGCGGGCGGATCGGGCGGTCCACCAGTCGTGCACTGAGCACCTCTGTTTCCGTCGGGCGCCCTTCGCGCTTGAAAAAGCCACCCGGGATCCGGCCAGCTGCGTAAGCTTTCTGACGATAGTCCACCGTGAGGGGGAAAAACCCCTGCGGCGGCAGATCGCTCTCGGACATCGTTGCCGCTGCCAGAACGACCGTGTCCCCGTACTGAACCCAGACGGACCCGTTCGCCTGCCTGGCGACTTTGCCGCTCTGGAGAAGCAGCCTCCGGCCCCCAATTTCTTTGCTTCGTTCAAATACCATCTTACCTCCAACAACTGATTGTGAAACTACAGAATGAACTTCGCGATTTTCCATTTTACCCCAAAACTGCAAAACTAACCTGTTCTACGTTCCAACCACTCTTTACCGAGGCCACCCTGTGCTCAGGGGCCTCTGAGGAACTTTCTCACACTGTCTCTCTCGCTTTTCCCTCTCCCACCAGGACCACTCGTGCGCAAACCCTCCGCACACGAACACGGGTGAGCTTTGGATGCACAACCTGAAACCCTTTGGAAATTCCCGGCCTTCCTCCGCAGGCTCTTCGTACAGCACTGGTTCTCCCCTCTGAGCCCGCACCTGAACGAACAAGGGGTCCCGACAAAGTGCCAGGACCCCTGGTCTCTACTGACCCTTGGATGTGTCTGCCTTTGCTGTGTCTGCTGCCGCCACTGGCTCGGGCTTTGGCTCAGCAATGTCATCCAGCGTGAATTTGAGCTTGTCCAGCGTGTTCTTGTTCACGACGACAATTGGCCCCTTGTCTCCAGCCATGGCGTAGATGCCGTCCTTGGTGCTCGAACCGAGCCGTAGATCCGCCAGCAACTTCCCGTTGCCGTACAGCTTCACCTCGACCAGCGGCTTGTCCAGGTGGTACTTGGCCAAGTTCGTTGGCTTCTCGCTCACGAACTTCTTGGCTCTCACGCCAACCACCGTCCCGGCAATGCCGGACATCCGCCAGGCCTTCGCTTTGCGCTTTTCGGGTTCCAGTACCTGCCAGGTGCCGTTGGTGTCTTTTGCGCAAACGAAACGACTGGCTGGGTAGATCAACTCCAGGCTGTCCACTTGGGTGGTCAGGAAGTCGAACAGCTTTTTCTTGCGCAAATCGAAGGTGTTCACCTGCAAGTTGTGGACCAACAGCGAGTCGACCAGGAACACCGGCGGACGGCTCTCGTCCTTGGCGTAGTACTGAGCGCCTTTGCGCTTGCCGATTAGCAGGGTTTTCTTGGCCTTGTCAGCCCCAACGGTCAGGTCCACCCGCACGGTTGGTCTGGTCAGCCCGTATTTGGCCAGATCTTTGGCCTCCTCTTCCACAAACTTCTTGGCGCGAGCATTCCTCAGGCGGCTCAGGATGTCGTCCACCTTGAACTTCTCGGCGTCGGTCTGGATCGGCTTCTGCAGCTTCCAGGTTTCACCCTGCTTCGTCAGCTCAAAGCGCCCGTGCCTGTTCTTGAGCACGATCTCCGACACCTGGTCCTTCTCAAACGGTAGAACCGTCTTGTCCCGAAGGTTGTACAGAGTCTTCTTGGCGTGGTTGAGTAAGCTTGTTGTGGTTGTGAACACCTTGTTCTCGTGGTTCATCCTGGCAAAAACGTACGTGCCGGTGGGCGTCTTGTCGCCCAGATGGATCGTGTCCTTCCCGGCACTGTGAACCAGGATGATGTCGTACCTCGGGGGTTCCAGACCGTACTCGGCGAAGTTCACCGAGTCCGACGCCACCGTGCGGTAGCGCTTCGCCCACCGGAAAGTGCTCACAATGCCCTGCACGGCGCTACGATCAGCGCGGGTGTACACGGGCTCCAGGATCTCCCACTGATCCTTTTCCTTCACCAGGTGAATGCCGGAAGGCTGCAGAATGATTTCGCGGATGCTATCCGGATCTACCTGAACGAGCTTGCTTTCCTTTTCCTCAACCTGCTTCTTCTTCTCGGAGCGCTTGACGTCGCCAAAATACACAATCACTACCAGGACAGCCAGGATCGCCGCGAGAATTCCCGTTGTTTTGAATTTCATCGCCGCTTACGTTCCTCCCTGCCCTTTCGTTGTTCCACTGTGGGTAAAAGGAAGCGCAGACAACGCTTCCGTTACCTGCGCTTCACGTAGATTACCATGCCCACGCCGAGGACGGCGAGCGGCATCAGCACCACCGTCACCCAGAAAACCAGCCGCGACTGGCCGCGTGTCAGATTCACCCGGCGGTCTTCCGGATCGTGCGGGCGAATCGAGATCAGGTCCTCCTGCTCGGCTAACCAGCTCACGGCGTTCATGAACAGGTCGCCGTTGCCCTGGACCTTGAAGAAGCGGTTGCTGGCAAAATCCGAGTCGCCGAAGAAGACCAGGCGCGTTTTCCGGGTTTTGGGCTTGAATTCGTCGCCGTTCTTGCCGTCGTCTTTGGCGGTTTCCGGCGGCTTTTCTTCCGCCTCCTTTTCTACAGCCACAGCGAGCGGTACCGGGCCAGGGTAGTCGACGCCGTCGTCAAACTTCACCGGACCTTTGGTAACATCGGACGTTTCGCCCCAGCTCCGCGCGCTGGTTTTGGCCAGCTCCACAACCGTGGCGCCAGGCGGCACATTCTCAGCCCTGCTCACCGAACGCGCCATCGGGTAGAAAGTCATCAAGTTGAACTTCTCGGTGATGGCGTGCGGCTCGTACTTGGCCACGATCGGCATGGCCGGCCCGGCACCGAACAGACGGCCAATGCCCGAGACGTCCACAACAACGTTGTGCCCGACGTCCACGCCCCACTTCTTGGCGAGCTCCACGTAGCTGTCCGGCGACTCCGGATCGAGGAGAAAGAGCGCCTTGCCGCCCTTTTTCAGGTAGTCCTCGATCATCTTCTTCTCGTTGTCGAACAGGTCCGTACGAGGACCAGCGATCACCAGCAACGAGCAGTCGTCCGGCACGTGGTCCTTCTCGCTGAGAAGCAGCTTCTCGACCTTGTAGTTCTCGTTCTCCAGCGCCTTCTTGACGTCAGCAAACCCTTCGGGATCGCTGCTGTCGATGTCCTTCTCCCCGTGACCTGTCAGGAAGTAAATCTTCTTGTCTTCCTTTCGGGTCACTTTGATCAAGGCGTTGGTCAGATCCTGCTCGGTCTGAGAGGTAATCCGCTCCTGCTTGCCGTCGCATTCCAGAACGGTGGTGTTGTAGGCGGTGATGTTGTAACGCTTTGCGATGGCCGGCTTCTGATCCGGGTCCACGATCTCGTACTTGAAGTGCGGCGAGTAGTGCGCGTACTCCTGTAGCAGGTTCTCCATCTTCCAGCCCTCGTTGTGGCGGAAGAAGGCGATCACGTGCACGTCCCGATCCAGGTTCTTCAGGACTTTGCGGGTTTGCTCGGCCAGACTGAACTGCTTTGCCGCTGTCGTGTCGGCTCGCAGGCTGTGGCGGTTGGCGACGAAATTGATCACCACCAGCAGGCCGAACACAACCAGCGTCATCAGGACGGCGTTGGTGCCGAATTTTGCTGACCGGCTACTGAGCGCCGACCGGACATCCCGGAAATTGATCACGCCGTAAGCAATTACCAGCAAAACACCGAGGATCAACAGCACCGTAACGGCCGTCGTCAGCAACCCCTGAATGGAGTAGGCAATCAAGCCAAGTATGATGATGGCGACGCCGCCCAGCCCAAGATAGTTACCGATCTTGTTCCAGTTCATTTGGCGCCCCTCCATCTTGCCGACTGAATCGAAATGTACGTCAGAAACAGACCCATGAAAATGAAACTCAGGTAGAAGACGATGTGCTTGGTGTCGATCACGCCTTTGGCAAAGTCGTCAAAATGCTCGATCAGCGAGAAGTACTCCAGCACACGACCCACGCTGGCGCTCACGAAGCCCGACACCCAGCCAATCGCCCAGAACAACAGGATGAACGCAAACGTGCTGGCTGCAGCGATGATCTGATTCTCGGTCAGGCTCGAGAAGAACAGGCCGAACGCCAGGTAAGCGCCACCCAGCAAAAACAACCCCAGGTAGCCTGAGAGAATGGGACCAAGCTCCGGTTTGCCGTAAATGAACAGAAAGATCATGTAGACGAAGGTCAACGCCAGCATCACCGTGTACAGCACTAAGGCCGCGGTGTACTTCCCCAGCATGACCTGCGAATCCGTGACCGGCGAGGTCATCAACAATTCGATCGTTCCGGTCTTCTTCTCCTCAGCGTACAGCTTCATCGTGACCAGAGGCAGGAAAAACAGAGCGAACAGCGCCATGTTGTGAAGCATGGGCCGAATCGCCATCATGTTCACGTTGAGCTTCGGAGGCATCATGCGGTACATTTGGGCCTGCATGGTGGCGCGAAGGCTCATTTCCACGAAGTTGGAAAGAATCAGGTAGAAGAAAATGCCCGACACGGCCAGGAAGAAGAAAATGACCACGTACGCCAGAGGAGAGAGGAAGTACGACTTGACCTCGCGCTCGAGAATAGCCGCAAAGTTCCGCATCAGTTCGCAACCTCCTCTTCTTCCGTAACCAGGTGCAGGAAAACGTCTTCCAGGCTCATTTCCACCGGACGCAGTTCCAGCAAGCCCCAACCGTTGTTGACCACGGTTCGAGCCAGCTCCTTCCGCAGATCAGTGCCCGCGCTGGATTCGACGGTCAACTGAATCCGGCCGTCCCCGTTAGCCCGATCCACCGAGATGTTCTGCACACCGGGAACCGCCTGCAAAGTCTGCGTCACGGCGTCGGCAGGTCCTTCAACCTCCATTACAAGCCGCTCGTTGCCAGCAAGACGCGCCGTCAGGTTGTCGGGCGTGTCTTCGGCCACAACCTTGCCCTTGTTGATGATGATCACGCGCTGGCACGTCATGCTCACTTCGGGCAGGATGTGGGTGCTCAGAATGACCGTGTGCTGACCGGCCAGCCCCTTGATCAGCGTCCGCACCTCGCGGATTTGCTTCGGGTCCAGTCCGATGGTGGGCTCGTCCAGGATCAGCACTTCGGGATCGTGCACCAGCGCCTGTGCCAGCCCGACGCGCTGCCGGTAACCCTTCGACAGGTGCTTGATGAGGCGCTTGCCGACGTCGGTGATCCCGACTTTTTCCATGGCCTCGTCGACCTTGCTCTTGCGCACCTTCCCGTCCACGCCTTTGATCTTGGCGACGAAGTTGAGGTACTGGTCAACCGTCATGTCGGCGTAGACAGGGGGGTTTTCCGGCATGTAGCCGATGCGCTTCCGGACTTCCAGGCTCTGCTCCTGAACGTCGAAGCCCGCCACTTTCGCCGTCCCAGAGGTCGCCGGGATGTAGCCCGTCAGGATGCGCATCGTGGTTGTTTTTCCGGCGCCGTTCGGACCGAGAAAACCAACGATCTCGCCCTTCTGGACCTCGAATGAAATGTCCTGAATGGCCTGTACGGCGCCGAAGTTCCGCGAAAGATGCTTCACTTCGATCACCGGCCAATCCTCCTGTTAACGTCTCTTTCCACTCCGTCCCAACCGCTGCTTGTTGAGGCCACCCGCTTAACGGCGCAGACCGAGGTCGGCCACGATCTTGCGGTAGCGCTCGATGTCCGTGTTCATCAGGTAGTTCAGCAGCCGACGCCGCTTGCCAACCATCAGCAACAGACCGCGGCGGCTGTGGTGGTCCTTGCGGTGCTTCTGCAGGTGCTCGGTGACGTCGGCAATTCGCCGGGTCAGCAGAGCAATCTGCACCTCAGGCCGGCCGCTGTCGTTCGGATGAGCGCCGTACTTGCGGATGATCTCAGCCACTTCTTCTTTCGTCAACGTCATGCCTTCCTCCTACTGGTACGAAGGTTCCGGGACCCCCTCGAGGATCCTCAGCGTTTCTTCCACGTCCTGTCGCATGCGACGTACAAGCTGTTCGGACGTTGCGAAACGTTCTTCGTCTCTGATCCTTTCAACGAAGAACAGCCGCAACCTGGTTCCGTACAAATCGTCAGCGCCGTCGATCAAATGCGCTTCGACCACGCGTTTGCCGCCTCCGAATGTGGGACGTACGCCAACACTGACGGCAGCGCGGTAGAGTTTACCGCGCACCAGCGCAAGTCCTGCGTAAATGCCGTCCTTGGGAAGCAATTTGTGTGGAGAGTCGACGTCCAGGTTGGCTGTGGGGAAGCCGAGTTCCCGACCTCGCCCGTCGCCCCGAACGACGACACCGCGCACCTCGTAGTGTCGCTCCAGCAACCTGGCGGCCAGGCGCACATCGCCTTCGTCGGCGAGCAGGTGACGGATGCGCGTGCTGCTCACCGGGATCCCCCCAACAACGGCCGGTTGAACCACTTCCACATCAAAACCGAACCGCCTACCTAACTCGCGAAGTCCTTCTGCGGTTCCCTGTCGGCCGCGTCCGAAACCGTGATTCGGCCCCACCACCACAGCAGAGCAGCCCACCCGACGCACGAGCACGTCCACAACGAACTCCTCTGCAGACAGCGCCGCGAACTCCGGCGTGAACTCGATGACCACCAGCCGCTCCACGCCCAGCGAAGCCAGAATGTCCCGCTTCTCTTCGTGGGTGGTGAGAATTCGGATGGGAGGCCGGTTGCTGCGCCCGACAACGAGTTGCGGGTGCGGATCGAAGGTCACAATTGTGGCGGGTCCGCCGTGCTTGGCGGCGAGCTCTTTTACGCGCTGAACAAGCAATCGGTGGCCCATGTGCACGCCGTCAAACGTGCCCACAGAGACCACGCAGTTTGCTTCCGGCTCGACGTTCTCCAGCCCTCTGTACTCTCTCATCCTTTGCTTTCGGGTAGATTTTGAGCCACCAACACGTCGGCGAGCCGCTCAACCGGAATGGCGTCTTCAACCGAATAAGGCCCGATGCGAACGCGTCGTAGCTCACGAAGGTAGGCGCAACTGCCCGCGGCAATCCCCACGTCCCTGGCCAAAGCACGCACGTACGTGCCTGCGTGGCAACGGACGAAGATCTCCGCCAGCGGTGGGCGCCAGCTTCGAATGTCGAACTGCTCCACGGTCACCCGGCGCACAGGCGCCTCGACCGTTTTCCCTTTTCTGGCAAGCTTGTACAAACGCTTGCCGCCCACCTTTACTGCCGAGTAGGCCGGCACGCGCTGCTCAATTTCACCGACGAAACGATTTGCGATTTCCTGCAAAGCGTCTTTGCTCAAATCCGGAACCGGGCACGTCTTCACTACTTTGCCGGTCGGATCGAGCGTGTCGGTCTCGCGGCCAAACTCGACAACCCCCTCGTACTCTTTAACAAGCCCCGTCAGCGAGGCAATTTTCTTCGTGGCGCGACCCGTCGCAACCAGCAACAAACCGGTCGCAAACGGATCCAGTGTCCCGGCATGACCGACTTTCTTGATGCCCGTCAGGGCACGAACTTTGGCCACCACGTCGAAAGACGTCCAGCCAGCCGGTTTGTCAATGCAAAGAACAACTCCCTCCTCAAGCTCTCTGCGCGTGTACATGGAGGGGGCGTCAGCTCTCGTCGCTTTCCTTGGAACGATGAATCTCGGCGATCAGATGTTCGATTCGTTCGCTGTAATCCAGACTGTCGTCGTACAGAAACTCCACTTCGGGTGTGTAACGCAAATCCGTGTGTGCCCGGATCTCAGCCCGAATGAATTGCTTGGCACGGTTAAGACCCGTCAGGCTCTGGTCGCGCTTCTGTTCGCCGCCCATCACGCTGAAGTACACACGCGCGTAGCGCAGGTCATCCGTCAGCCTCACCCGCGTGATGGTCACCATGCCGATCCTCGGATCCTTGACCTCTTCCGCCAGGATCCGACTGATCTCTTCCTTCAGGAGCTCGGCCACGCGGTCGGAGCGTTTGTAGGGCAGAACCGACATCACATCACCTCCAGCACGTGGTCGAGAATCTCACAGCGCCCGTCCTGCCCGATCAGGTTCAAAATCTGGCTCATGGTGTGATCGATAAGGCGGCGATCGTTGGCCACCATCGAAACGCCCAGCGTCACGCGCTGCCACTTGTCGTTACCGTCGATCTCGGAAACGGACACGTTGAACTTGTTCCGGATCCGCGTCTTGAGACTCGAAAGGACAAAGCGCTTCGATTTCAAAGAGCCGCTGTCAGGGACAAACAGCTCAATCTGACAAACACCAACGAACATGGACACAGCATCGACCCCGACGCGTCGCTACTCCAGTTTCCGCTTCAACTCGATGATCTGGTAGGCCTCGATGATGTCGCCCACCTTGATGTCGTCGAACCCGGCCAATCCGATGCCGCACTCGAGGCCCGCAGTTACTTCCCTTACGTCGTCTTTGAAGCGTTTGAGCGAAGCGATGCCACCTTCGAAGACCAGCTTGCCGTCCCGGTACACTTTCACGCGGTCGTTCCGCGTGATCTTGCCCGACTGCACGTAGCAGCCAGCCACCGTACCAACCTTCGGCACCTTGAAGGTCTGGCGCACTTCCGCCGTTCCGATGACCTCTTCTTTCTTCTCCGGCTCCAGCAAGCCTTCCAGCGCGTCCCGGACGTCGTTGGCCAGGTCGTAGATCACGTCGTAGAGGCGAATGTCCACGCCCTCGCGCTCGGCCAGCTCGCGCACGGTGTTCGACGCGCGCACGTGAAAACCGAGAATCACGGCACCCGAAGCGGCCGCCAGCAACACGTCCGACTCGGTTACGGCGCCGACGCCACGGTGGATGATGTTGACCGCCACCTCCTTAGTCGACAGCTTCATCAACGTGTCCGAGATGGCCTCCAGCGAGCCGTCCACGTCCGCCTTGATGATCAACGGCAGCTCGCGCACTTCCGTCTCGCCCTCGCGGATCCGGCGAGAAATCTCGTCCAGACTGACGCGCTGGCTCCGGCGCAGTTGCTGCTCGCGCCGCAGCTGCTGCCTGCGTGTGCTGATTTCCCGGGCCTCGCGTTCCGACGAGACCACCTGGAACGGGTCGCCAGCCTGAGGCAATCCGTCGAAACCGACGACCTGCACCGGTCGCGAGGGTCCGGCCTCCTTCACCGGGCGATCGCGCTCGTCGAACATCGCCCGCACGCGTCCCGCGTAAAGACCGGCCACAAACGGATCCCCGATGTGCAGCGTTCCGTTCTGGACGAGCACCGTGGCTACCACACCGCGACCGCGGTCCAGGCGGGCTTCCAGAACCGTTCCCTTCGCGGGTCGGTTCGGATTCGCCTTCAGGTCCAGAATCTCGGCCTCGAGCAGCATGGCCTCGAGCAGCTTGTCCACGTTCTGGCCCGTCTTGGCCGAGATCTCGACGCACTGGTAGCGCCCGCCCCAATCTTCCACGAGCACACCGTGGTCGGCCAGCTCTTTCTTGATCAAATCCGGATTGGCATTCGGCTTGTCGATCTTGTTGATGGCCACAATGATCGGCACGCCCGCAGCCTTCGCGTGGTTGATGGCCTCGATGGTCTGCGGCATCACGTGGTCATCTGCAGCCACGACCAGAACCACAATGTCAGTAACCTGGGCACCGCGGGCCCGCATGGCTGTAAAAGCCTCGTGACCCGGTGTGTCCAGGAAGGTAATCGTCTTGCCGTCGACTTCCACTTCGTACGCGCCGATGTGCTGGGTGATGCCACCCTTCTCGCCAGCCACCACGTTCGTGTTGCGGATGTAGTCCAGCAGCGAGGTCTTTCCGTGGTCGACGTGGCCCATCACGGTGATGACCGGCGCCCGCGGCTCGAGCTGGCTCTCGTCTTCGACTTCTTCTTCCTCGGCCATCTCCTCGGCTTCGTAGTCCGAGATGATCTCGGCATCGTAGCCGAACTCGTCGGCGATCATGACGATGCTGTCTGCGTCGAGCCGCTGGTTCATCGACACCATCAGCCCCATCTTCAGGCACTTCTGGATGACCTCGGCCGGTGTCACACCCAGCATGCTGGCCAGCTCGGCAGTGGTGATGAATTCGGGCGTCCGGATGACGTTGCTTTCTTCCTCAACCACTTCCTCTTCGCCCGTCTTCGAGCGACGGTACTTGCGCCGCTTGCCAGTGCCGTGCATGGCCGCCAGGGTCTGACGGATCGACGCTTCGATTTCCTCTTCGCTGATCTCCGGATGCCGTTTCTTGCGTTTCTTTTTGGCCTTCTCCTGGGCCTCTTCGATGGCCTGTTCCAGCTTCTCCGGAGTCAGCACTTCTTCCTCGGCTTCTTTCTTCTTGCGACCGCGACGGCGACGGCGACGCTTCTTGGTCGGCTCAGCCGTCTCGGCAGCGGGTTTCTTCTCGGCCTTTTCACCGGCAACAGGCGCCTGAGCAGCCTGTTCAGCGGCCGCGGGAGCAGCTTCAGCAGGAGCTTCCGTGGTTGGAGCCTCAGCGGCGGTCTTCTCGACAGGAGTTCCCACCGTGGGTTCGGGCTTGGCCTCAACTTCTTTCGGCGGGGCAGTTTCGGCCACCTCAGGAGCGCGCTCGGTTTTCTGTTCCTCGGTCGGGAACTCCACCACACGCACGCGGCGCTCGCGCGGCTTCTTCGGCGGTGCAGGAGGCGCTTCTTCAACCGTAGCGGTCTCCGTCTCGCTCTCGACGGTTTCACGGCCGCCAACGACGCCGCTCACACGACGGCGTTCGCGCTCCATGACCAGTTCCGTCGCAGCGCGAAGACGCTCCTCCAGCTCCCGACGCGCAGCCAGCTTCCGAGCCTCTTCCTGCTCGCGCTTTTCTTTCAGCAGCCGGCGAAACTCGTCGTCGGGCTCTGCTTTTGCTTGATCCTGCCGGTAGCGCTCCAGAACCGCCTGGTACATCTCGTCGGTCACCTGGCTCATCTGGTTCTTGACCTTGAAATTCATCTTCTGCAAGAACCCGATGAGCTCTTCGTTTGAAAGATTGAGCTCGCGCGCTACCTGAAAGATTCTTCTACGTTTCGTCTCCAAAGGCAACCACTCCCGCCGATCGCTAATGTTTCCAAAACTGCCACCGAACCCGTTGCGCAGCCGTTCGGGCTACGCCTCGGACAACGCTTCTTCAACCACGTCGCCTTCTTCTTGCTCTCCCGAAGCCTCCTCCGCTGTTTCCTGCTCTTCGCCGCCACCGGCCTTCTCTTCGGCCGCTGCTTTCACGAGTTCGTAGATTCGCTGTGCCGTTTTCTCGCCGATTCCGGGCACTTCCATCAGCCCTTCAACACCGGCATCCAGCACCTGCTGAATCGTGTGGAAGTCACCCACGGCCAGTTTCTTCAGCATGCCAGCGGTGAGCCCTTCCACGGTGTCCAGCGGCTGGTCGCGCTGGGCCTCTTTCATCAGGCGCTCGCGGTACTCGCTTTCCTTGATCGTCTCGATTTCGTAGCCGGTGAGCCGGGAAGCCAGCCGCCGGTTCAAACCGCCGCGCCCGATGGCCAGCGAAATCTGGTCATCCGGGAACACGGCCACCACGTAGCGCCGGTCTTCGTCCAGAATGATCTTCGACGGCTTGGCCGGGCTCAGGGCACGCTGCACCAGAATCTCCGGCTCCGGGCTCCACGGCACGATGTCGATCTTCTCGTTGTTCAACTCGCGCACGATCGATTGGATCCGAATTCCCTTCATGCCCACGCAGGCGCCAACCGCGTCGATGCGCTTGTCGTTGGAGAACACGGCGATCTTTGTGCGTTCGCCCGGCTCGCGCGCGATGGCCTTGATTTCAATGATGCCCTCGTAGATCTCCGGCACCTCGAGCTCGAACAGGCGTACCAGGAACATCGGGTCGGCACGCGACACGATGATGACCGGTCCGCGCGGTGTCTCCCTGACCTCCTTCACAACCGCCCGTAGAGTCTCGCCGCGGTGGTAGCGCTCCGTCGGGATCTGCTCAGAACGCGGCATGACCACTTCGGTGCGGTCCACGTTCAGGAACACCTCGTCGCGCGTGATCTGGCGAACGTCGCCGATCACGATTTCACCGATCCGGTTCTTGTACTCGTCGTACGTGAGCTGCTTTTCGATCTCGCGGATCTTCTGGTTCAGATTCTGCTTCGCCGAGACGATCAGGCGACGCCCAAACGTTGCCGGGTCAACGATTTCCAGAAATTCCTCTCCAACTTCCAGATCCGGCTCACTCTTGCGCGCCGTCTCGAGGTCGATTTCCGTCACCGGGTCTTCGACCTTCTCGACGATCTTCTTTATTTGCTGAATCTCGATCACACCCTTCTCGAGATTCACGTAAATGTCGAAATTCTCCGTCGTACCAAAACGCTTGCGCACCATCGCCTCGAGAACGCTGTGGATGATCTCCGTCAGCACGTCTCGATCGATGTGCTTCTCTTTTACGAGCTGGCTAAAAGCCTCAGCAAGTTCAGTCTTTGCCATCTTTCACTGCCTTTGTTTCGTTTCGTTCAGCCCCCAGGTCACGCCTGGTCAAAATCGCACCTGGATTTTTCCCTTCACCACAGCGGTCCACTCGAGCAGCACTTCTTCGCCTTTCACGTCCAGCGCCAGGTTCTCTTCGCCGACGCTCACGATTTTCCCCGTCACCTGCTCAACAGCCTCACCCCTGCGGACGTCCACCTTCACCTCGCGACCGATGTTGCGCTGAAAATCCCGTGGGCGCGTCAGGGGTCTGTCCACACCCGGCGACGAAACCTCGAGCCGGTACTTACCGGGGATCGGGTCCTTCCGGTCCAGCAGGTCCGAGATTTTCCGGCTCAGCAGCACACACTGGTCAATTGTGATGCCGCCGTCTACATCCACGAAGACGCGCAAAACCTGACGACCCGGTGCACCTTTCAGCTCCAGATCGACCAGGTCCACACCCTCGCGCTCCAGCAAGGGCTCGACCAGACCGCGAACAACCTCGAGCGTGCTTTCGTGCATCGCAGCTCCCCTTGCCAACAACAAAAAAGTGGGTCCAACGAACCCACTTGCGATCCTAATATAAGGCTCAAACGCCCAAATTGCAAGGAGTTTACGCCCAAATTGCAAGGAGTTTCTTCACTTTGGCCCTGAAACTACAAGAGTTTGCGCCGGTTTTGCCCTGCGCCACAAAAACCCCGCGCCCGGGCACGGGGTTGACCACCCTGCTCCAACTGTCCGACAGCAGGATTCGGCCAAAACACCCACGCCCTGCCGTTTCCGAACGAAGCCTTCCGCTCCTCTCCGGCAAGCGCTTTCACACAACCCGGCTTACGTCTTCAGAACGCACACGGGGGTTTGTCTTCCCGCTCTCTCACAGCGCCCGTGTGCGGCTTCCTCAAGCGTACAGCGAAGAGCGCCCAACCAGCAAGGTTACCCCTGGCTGGTCGCGGACTTGGCTTTCTCCACTTCGACGCGCGCCAGAGCCATCTCCACGTCGTTTCTGACTGGCGACTTGGGGTACTCGTCCAGGATCCGCTTGTACAGCTTTTCCGCTTCGTCCCAGCGCTGCAGGCGCTCGTAGCAAAAGGCGGCGTTCATCAGGTACTCCGGCGCGTTGAATCCCTCCGGATCTTTCTCCGCCGCCTGAATAAACAGCTTCGCAGCCTCTTCGTACTGGCCCTTCGCTTCCAAACAGGACGCCTTCCCCGCGATCGCCGAAGCGGTCAGCAATGGGTCGTAACCGGAGTGCTTTTTGAGGTACTGGTCAAAATACTTGATGGCCAGATCGAACTCGCCCTGCTGGTAGTACGTGTCGGCGAGATCCAGAAGAGCCAGCCTCGCCGCCGAGGTCCCGCCGTAGCGGTCCACCAGGCTCTCGAGAACGGCGATGGCATCCTCGTTCTTGCCCTGGTCCACCAGCAGCTCAGCCCGCGCCAGCTCCACCGACGCCTTGTCCTCGGCCGAACGCTCGCTGCGCATCACCAGGACCACGATCAGGGCCACAGCCACAATTCCGATCCCGATGTAGCCGAGCAGCCTGGTGTTCTCGCGCAGCCAATCCTGCGCTTTGAAGTAGGCCGTAACCAGCTTGTCTTCTTTGATTTGCCGCTTTTTGAGCTTTCTTCTTGGCTTCAGCACTTCTGTGTTTCTCCCTCGTGCGTGATTCGCTGACCGTCTTTCTCTTACCGACTGCCGCAGCCGTCCTCAGAACACGAAACAGCCCCGACGTCGAGCCGGGGCTTCGGCGCTCGTGCCCCTAGCAGGATTCGAACCTGCGACACGCGGTTTAGGAAACCGCTGCTCTATCCGTACTGAGCTATAGGGGCATCCCTAAGCGTCGTAAAATTACCAAACAGCCCCTTGAAACGCAAGGGAAAAATCCAGTCGAAATCCCCGGTTTTCGACCCCACACTGAGGCGCGGTGAGACGGAGAGTCCGTAGCACAACGACATTGGGATCCTTCACCACCAGAACAGGCGAACGCACAGAAGCGTTCCTCCGAGCCTCGCGCGTTTGCCGAAAAACCGTTGCCAAAAGAACACCGCAAAGAAGCGAAGGACGCGAAGAAAAAAACCGGGAGGCCCTGCGACCGCAGGGACGCAGGGAGCGCAGGGCCTGCCCAGCGTGGTCTACGTAAACCTGAAACTGCCTCCCTACATTCCCACCGAAGCTGGACCATCCT
>JAADFT010000397.1 GCA_013152765.1 Calditrichota bacterium
GCGCTTTTTGGGTGACTTCTGCCGTCCGCGGCCAGTCCACACCCGGCCCTGCTTCTCAGCTCCTCTCCGGGCTCGACTCTCTTTCCCTGCGACGTGCCGCAGTCAGGTTCGAGATCCGGAATCAACTCGGCAAATTCGACAGTGTTCCTCCTGCGGCAGTCCCCCTGTCGCAGCTCAGAGTGGTGAGCGAGGGCATCAAGCCGTGGGTTCCCCCCGCCGTTGGGACGACCAAGTACTACGACCGTGTGGCACAGGACCTTCGCAAACGGGACCTGGATCTGGGCAACACACTGGATTTCGGAGCCGTCGCTCGTCAGGCTTTCGACCTGCTGGCCCCGAAGAAGAAACCTCGTAGGAAACGTGCTGCCGAGCTGCCGTTGCCCACTGAAGAAGAAGTCACGGTGCTGAACATTTTGTGGACAAGCGGCCCTTCCACTTCAGTTGAGCTCTACGCTAACCTCGACTCAGCAACCCTGGCCGTAACCACCGCGGAAAACTTCTGGAGAAAGCTCCACCGAATGGCTAAACGCGGCTTTGTGTACGAAAGGCTTGTGTCACCGCAACAACTGATGTTGATCGGGATCGGCCCTTTCGCAGTCCCCGTCGAGATGTCGGCGAAAAACCGACGCAACCGAATTTACCGCTACGAGCCGCTCGTCGACAGGGAAACGCTTCTTACCCTCCTGCAATCGAAACAGTGGTTGGCTTCGCAGGCGGGGAAAACCGGCGAGGCCGAGAGGATCTCTCGGCTCCTCGTCAGAGTGCTCCGCGGCGAGCTACCGTAAGAACGCCCATCCCTGTGTTTGCGCATCAACGCATCCGCAACATGCACGCCAGCAAATCGCGCCGATTTTTCTACGTCACTCCGGTTTCTTCGTGCTGCACCAGCCTCTCAACGCTCAATCGCCCGGGTAGGGCACTCCCGGCCCTTTGACCGCAAACCAGAGGATACGGTTGAACAAGTCTTCGTCGGCCCGGTCCACGTCGTCCAGGTCCAGTTCCAGGGAGCGTTCCGCCCAGTAGCGCGCCTCCCCCTCGAGCTCGCTAAGTTTGGGATTGATCTGGTCCAGTGGAATGTTGTTCGGCCGAGCCTTGTAGGGCGTGAAATCAGGTGTCGTCGTGAAGCAGTCCAGCATCGGCTCGGCTGCCAAGTCGAACTGGTTCATCGGCTTCAGGCCCAGCACTTGCTCGATCGTGCGCACCATGCTGATCTGGGTGTAGTACGTGCTGACAACAGCGCCACGCTTTGTGTAAGGGCTGATTACAAAGCCCACAGTACGGTGCGCTTCGACATGATCCAGCCCAGCCTGGGGGTCATCCTCTGTTACCAGGATGAGCGTTTCCTTCCAGAATTTGCTGTGAGAAATTGCCTCCACGATCTGGCCAAGGGCCAGGTCGTTGTCTGCCACCGCTGCCTGCGGGGTTGGCCTGCCTGGCCGAAGCCCCGAAGTGTGGTCGTTAGGAAGAAGCATGATCACGAAGTTCGGGAAATTGTTGTTCTTTTCGAACTCCTTCAGTTCGTCGATAAAGACTTTGGCCCGGTAGACGTCGGGCACTGAGTTTGGAAACCCGATGTACTTCGGACACACATACGGGCGTAATGTCTCGAGCTTCGGCACGGCGCGGATCTTGAATTTGCCCGTGCCTGCCACGAAATCGCGGTAAATGTCCAGAAACTCGCCCTTAGGCTCGATTTTGGCTCCTACAAACTCGCCGTAGTCACGGAACGTCAGCCCTTTTGCCAGCACTTTGTCCCACAAGAAACCGGAACTGGCGTAGGCCAGTGGGTCGCCACCGTCGTAAGGGTAGCTTCGCGGGAAATCGCCGAACTGTTTCTCCAGGTAATCGGTGACGTACGCCTCGTCTGTCCACTGGTGGCCATCAGCGCTCAGGACACCGCTGCAGTAGAAGTTGTCCAGCAGAACGAACTCCTCGGCCAGCGCGTGGTGGTTTGGCGTCACTTCCCGCCCGAAATGCACCAGACTGCTGTCGCCGTTTCCCTGCGGCAAGTCGCCGAGCACCTGGTCGTAGGTCCGATTCTCCTTGATGATGTAGACCACGTGTTTGAAAACCGAAGTCTGTCCCGGCCTGGTCGGAACGGGCACCACGTCTTCGCTTGTCTGGCCGGTTTCCTTCGAAACCGGCAAACGGGAGCAAACGCGCACCGTTCGCGTGAACTCACGCAGCTGAGCCTCGTCAGGGACCCGGATGATTGAAATTGAACCAAGGTGATCGTGTGAATTGTGTCCGGTTCGCTCCGTCCACGGGTTCAGCGAGCCGAGGCCCTTGACGTTGGCGACAAAGAGAAACCGCCCAGCGCTGTCCAGAACGACAGACCCGGGGTACCAGCCCGTTGGGATGAAGCCCTTCACAACGCTGTCTTCGTGGTAGGAGCCGGTGTTTCCGGCCCACAGCCCCAGCTCCACCACAGCAACAGCGTTGTCCGTGCCATTCGCCACGTACAGCAGAGTGTTGTCCGGACTAACCGCAAGTGCGTTTGGCGCGCTCCCGAAGGGTAGATCCGGGCTGAGACGCACGTTGATGTTCTCGATCACTCTGCGTCTCGACACGTCGATCACAGAAACCAGGTCGCTGTTTGCGTTGGCCACGTAGAGCCGGGTCCCGTCCGAGCTCAGCGCCAGTCCACAAGGGTGCAGTCCAACCTTGACCTGAGCAACTTCCTTCCCGCGACGTAGATCCACAATGGACACGGTTCCACTTGAGGCAATGCCCGTCGCGGGATCAACCAGCACAGGTGAACCAGACGTGATCGAAGTTGGCTCCCCTTTCTTGGGAACTCTGCCGCCCCAGTTCGAGACAAACGCTGTGGAGCTGTCGGGGCCCACGACGACGTCGTACGGAGCAACTCCAACCGGAATCTCGCGAACCGCTTTCGTCGCCAGGTCCACGACGGCCAGCGCATTGTTGCGACTCAGGCAGACGAGCAGCTGCTTTCCGCCCGGCGTCAGAGCGATTCCACCTGGTGCCGACGGTTTCTTCGCACCCTCCGGTCCTGGGAATTCGAAACTCGTGGTCCACTGCCAGACTGCACCCTGTCTCTCAGCCACCCAGACCTCACGGTTGGCTCCGGACACGTAGAGCCGCTTTCCGTCGTGGGAGAAGAGAATCCCCGTGTACGCAGCTCCTGCACCGGGGTACGCCAGGGTCTGCAAAATCGCCCGGTCCCGGACTCGAACGAACACCACATCCTTCATGTTCTGGATCGCGAGAAGCTGCTCGTCAGGGCTTAAGGCCAGATCGACAGGTCGGCCGGGGAATGTCACTTGCAGTCCCGCTGGCCGGAGCACCTGGTGTGTCGGCGTCACCACACTCCCGTCCGGCTGAATTCCCACTTTGATTGTCCGGTCACTCTGCGAAACCGCCACATCCGGGACACCGACCAGCAGCGCGAGCGCAATGAACAAAAGTCTCTTGGCAACCATTTTGGCCTCTCTCGCTTGGTTCGTACGGGCGCCCTTCACCCCGACTCTTT
>JAADFT010000398.1 GCA_013152765.1 Calditrichota bacterium
TGACCGCCTGGCCAACCTGGCCATCGACAGGGCCCGAGCCACAAAAGAGAAATCCTGACCTGAGTTTGCGCTCCGCATCCTTTTGCGCTCGACGAAACGCAGCAATTCGTCGCATCGTGACAGGTTTCTCCGCAAACTACTTGCTGATGGTGAAACTGACGGCCTTCGTTTCGAAGAAACACTCGAAATTCTGAGGGATTTTTACCGGATATTCGCTCTTGACGTAGCACGATGATCGCAACGCCAGGTGCAAACCAAGCGAGGTGATCGAAATGGCCAGACGCGTTTTGCTCGTAATTGACATGCTAAAGGATTTCGTTTACGACGACGGTGCCCTGACGTGTGGCAAACCAGCACAGGACATCGTGCCATACATTCAAGAACTCCTGGCCGATTTTCGCCAGGCCGGGGACAGGGTCATCTACCTGGCCGATGCGCACAGTCCCGACGATCCCGAGTTCGAGATGTTTCCGCCGCACTGCATTGCCGGGACCCGTGGAGCTGAGGTAATCGACGAGCTCAGGCCGGAGGAGGGGGATCTCCTGATCCACAAGACGCGCTACAGCGGTTTCTTCAGGACGAACCTCGAACAGGTACTGGAAGATCTTCGACCTGAGGAGGTCCACGTCGTCGGTGTGTGCACCTCCATTTGCGTGCTCTTCACGGTGGCCGACCTCCGCAATCGCTTCTACAACACGTTGGTGCACGAGAAAGGCGTGGCCGATTTCGATCCAGAGGCACACCGTTTCTCGCTGAAACACATGGACAAGGTCCTCGGCGCGAAGATCGTGTAAGGACCCGCATGTCGCGCTCGTTTTTGCGCGTGGATATTTGCGAACAAGGGTGTTCTGGGGGGTATTTGGCGTCTCCTCAAGAGCTCCCAGCCGTGCTTGCGGTGGCCTGAAGTTTGCTATTTCTGACCGATGTCGAAAAGGGTCGGAAGCTCAACGGAGAGGAGCAGAATGAAGGCACTGATCACGAGTGGAGGACGTGGCACACGGCTTCGGCCGTTGACGCACACACAGAATAAGCACCTCATCCCGATTGCCAACAAGCCGATTTTGTTCTACGCCCTCGAAACCGTGGCGGCGGCTGGGATCAAAGAGGTGGGAATCGTCACCAATCAGGAGGGCACCGAGGTCCAGGAAGCCATCGGCGATGGCAGCGACTGGGGACTCAGCGTTACCTACATCCCACAGGAGGCACCGCTCGGCCTGGCCCACGTCGTGAAAATTTCCAAAGACTTCATCCAGGACGAGCCGTTTGTTTTCTACCTCGGCGACAACATGGTCGTGGGCGGCATTAAGAAGTTCATTCGCGCATTTGAGAAGGCCAACTCCAACTGTCACCTGACGCTCGCAAAGGTCAAAGACCCTGAGCGCTTTGGTGTCCCGGAGATCAAGGGCAATCGAATTGTTCGAATCGAAGAGAAGCCCGCCGTACCAAAGAGCGAGTACGCAGTTGCGGGCATTTACATCTACGATTCAAGCATTTTCGAGGCAGTTGAGAACATCAAACCGAGCGCGCGCGGCGAGCTGGAAATCTCAGATGCCCACCAGTACCTCCTGGAGCACGGCTACACGGTGACCTACTCCGAGATCACCGGCTGGTGGAAAGACACGGGAAAACCCATCGACCTCCTCGAAGCAAACCGCCTGGTCCTCGAGAACATGAAGGGCAAAGCGGACGGCTTTGTTGACCACCGTTCGCACGTAGCAGGCAACGTGGTGATCGAGAAGGGGGCCAAGATCGTGAACAGCCACATCCGCGGCCCGGCAATCATCGGGCGCAGGACCGTGATCGAGAACAGCTTCGTTGGGCCGTTCACGTCGATCCACGACGACTGCGTGGTACGCAACAGCGAGGTCGAGTTCTCGATCGTCATGAGCAAGTGTCAGATCATCGACGTTGGTATCCGGATCGAGGGTAGCATCCTCGGTCATGACGTGCAGGTGATCCACGCCGAAGGCATGCCCAGAACGCACCGTTTCATGATCGGCGACCAGAGCATCGTGGAAATCGCGTGAGTCCTGACGCAAACAAGTCCTTGAAAATCTCGTCCCAGCCCAGCGTTCGCTCCCACAACGCTGGGCTGTCGCTTTCTTACCCGTTCGACTGGACCGGCATCGAGGATTTCAGCGAGTACCGGTTCACCGAGAACGGCCTCCCCCTGGTCTACCTCGGCAAACACCTCGGCTGGAGATTTTACCCGATTACGATCGCGCAGTGGGGACTGTACCGCCTGCAGCACTACGCTCGTAGCCGTGAAGAGCGTGCCCTTCACGAGGCTTTGTCCGCGGCAGATTGGCTTGTCGCCAACGCAGAACCCTGGGAAGGTGGCGGGCTCGCCTGGGTACACGACTGGCCTCTCGAATTCTACGGCACACCGGCCCCGTGGGTGTCGGCCATGGCTCAGGGGGAGGCGATTTCGCTGCTTTTGCGCGCACACCTGACTACCGGCCGCGACGAGTACCTGAAAGTCGCGAGTGGAGCACTCCAGACGTTCGTCTCCGGTAGCGTCTGCAGTCGTTACCCTGACGGGAGTCTCAGTCTGGAGGAGTACCCCGCAGACCCTCCTGCGCACGTGCTCAACGGCGCTGTGTTCGCGAGTCTCGGACTGTTTGACTACGCCGTTTACCTCCACGACGGAGAAGCTCTGCGCCTCTGGGAGCTGGCTGTCCAAGGCCTTCGCCGAAACTTGCACCTTTACGATACCGGCTTCTGGACGCGCTACGACCTGTTTCCCGTCCACCGGCTGGCCTCACCGGCCTACCACGAGATCCACATTCGACAAATGGGGCTGCTCTACGAGCTTACCTCGGACCGTGCGTTTGTTGAGCGGCAACGAAAGTGGCTCAAGTACCAGCGGAGCCTACGCTCCAAATTGCTCTGGATTGCAGGAAAATCCTTCGAGAAGCTAAGGCTCGGCCTGCGAGATTTGTTTCGAGGAAAGTTGCGTTGAAGCGAGTCCTGATTCTGGCCTACTACGCGCCACCGCTTGGAATGGGAGGGACCCAGCGGGTCGCGAAATTCTGCGAGTACCTGCCCGAGTACGGCTGGCAACCCGTCTTGCTGACCGTCAAGGACATCGCTTACTACGCCCGAGACAAAGAACTCAGCCGCAGCCTGGCGCGCACTCGAGTTGAGCGTACGGAGTCGCTGGATCCCCAGCGCCTCGTAGCTCTGCTCTCCCGTAGTCCAACCGGAGTTGCAAACGTGTCCACCAGGCAAAGCCGCTGGGTGCGCCTGGCCACGTCGTTGTTGGTGCCGGACGCCAAGGTTGGCTGGCTACCTTTCGCGGTGCTCCGCGGGGTGCAGCTTGTTCGCTCGCTTCGGATTCACGCGGTGCTGGTAACGTCGCCGCCACACTCAGCACAACTTGGCGGCTGGCTGATTGCCCGCGCTACCGGCGTGCCGTGGATGGCGGATTTCCGAGACCGCTGGTGCGCGGGGGAGTTCCAGCCGGGAACCACGCGCGTGCACCGCGCTCCTCGAGCGCTGGACGGTCAGGCGAGCGGACGGCGTGGTGGCGGTCACCGAGGGCCTGGCCCGGCACCTTTCGCGTCAGGGAAGAGGTAAAGCCGTGGCGACGATCTACAACGGCTTTGACGCTGCCGAGTTTGCGAAGGTGCGGGGAGAAATCCGGAGCAGCACCAGCAGTCTTCTTGAACTCACGTTCGTCGGGGCTGTCACAGATGTGAGCTGGCCCGGGACGCTGCTCGAAGCCCTGGCCCGTTGCCCGGAGACGCTGAGGAGAGACATCCGGCTTTCGTTTGTTGGTCTCGACCTCACCGGGCGGCTCCAGCAGGAAATCGACCGGCTCGGCCTGAGGGAGCACGTGGAACTGGTCGGTTACGTCAGCCACGCCGAGGCGGTTCGCGCGCTTTTGAGAAGCGACGTTCTCTACCTGCCAGTTTCCGAACGCGTGCACCCGAGTTACGTGCCGGGGAAGTTGTTCGAATATCTGGGGTCGCTTAAACCTGTCCTTGCAACGGTTCCCGAAGGCGAAACAGCTGCGCTGCTGAAACGCGCGGGTTCCGTCTGGCTCTGCGGGCCACGTGATGTTCGGTGCGTAGTGGAATCGCTCCGAGAGCTGCACTCCCTCTGGGCGAAAAGAGCACTTCCGAGCAGGGACGTTGCTGCGGTGCGAGAGTTCGATCGCAGAGAGCAGGCGAAGGTACTGGCGGGCCTTCTGGACAAGCTCAGCATTCCGCGCCGCTGAGGGAGCACAACAGAAGATGCAGCGCCGGTTCTGGCTTTTCGCTGCAACGGCCCCGGGTCTGCTGCGTTTGATTTTCGGCGAGCAACGGAACGGGAACAGAAAGCGACGCACACAAAGAGGCATCGGGGGCTGCTGCGAACGCCGCCAAAACCCCGCACGAAATCCCTGGTGCACACCTTCGCTTTGATTTTTGCGCACGAATCGTTAGTTTGCGCGCCGGACAACCGCGGAAACTGAGCAAACCGGATCGCATCTCATGAAGAAAACA
>JAADFT010000399.1 GCA_013152765.1 Calditrichota bacterium
AGCCAAGAAATGTAGAACGAATTTTCAATTCGTCCCTGGCGGTGTACAGCACCGCCAAGCAACGACGGGAGTCGTTGCACTCCACGCGTTACGTTGACCCACAACGTCCCTTCATTTCCCACCGTCTTCAGGACGCGCCGAAGCGCGTCCCTTCGATTTTGCACAGAGACGCCGTGGCGCGGCGAACGCACGCGTGCCTGTCAGACAAAACGAACACGGACGGTCTCGGCGTCACCTTTTTTCTTGATTTTTCAACCGGTTGTTGCCATATTGGGGCGCTTGCCGGTAGAAAATTCCAGAAAACCCTGATCAGCGTAACAAACCTCTGGAAACCGAAGATTGAAGGGAGCACGGGAGTTGGTCGTGCACGAAAGCGAGCTGGCCAGGCTTCGGAAGAGGGCACAGAATCTCTCCACCCTGGTGGAGGTCAGTGCCATCATCAATTCGACGTTGGATCTCAACGAGGTGGTCCGGTTGGTCATGGAGAAGGCGCAAGAAGTGATGAACGCCGAGGCCAGCTCCGTTCTCCTGCTCAACCCCGAAACGAACCGGTTGGAGGTGCAGTCGGCTCTTGGCCAGGTAGGCGACAAGGTCAAAGAGACAGTGAGCCTGGAAGTCGGGCAGGGCATCGCGGGCTGGGTCGCACAGACGGGCAAGCCGCTGAACGTACCAGATGTCAGCAAGGATCCCCGCTTCTTTGGCCAGGTGGATCAGATGACCGGCTTCCGCACGCGGAGCATCCTCGCAGCTCCTCTGGAAGTCAAAGGCGGCATCATCGGCGTAGCCGAGGTGATCAATCGCCGCGACGGCCAGCCCTTTGACGACGAAGACCTCGAGCTTTTCACCGCCTTCTGCCGCGGCGTGGCGCTCGCCATCGAGAACGCCCGCATGCACAAAGCAATGCTGGAACGGGAGCGTCTGATGCAACAACTGGAGGCCGCCAAGGTCATCCAGGAAAGCTTTCTGCCCCGGCACCTGCCTGTTTGTCCTCGACACCGCTACGAAGTTGCAGCCTACTACGAACCTGCCAGGGCCATCGGTGGCGACCTGTACGATTTCGTTCGCTTAGACGAAGACCGCCTCGGCATCGTGTTCGGCGACGTGTCGGGCAAAGGCGTTCCTGCAGCGCTGTTCATGGCCCGGCTCATCAGCGATCTGCATTTCCACGCCAAATCCGGCGTCACTCCAGACCTCACTGTCAAGCGGGTTAACGAGCAGCTTGTGGAGCGAAGTCAGCGAGGCATGTTCGTCACGCTTGTGTACGCCATTCTCAACGCTGCCACCGGCGAATTCACTTTCGCCAACGCAGGCCACTTGCCGCTACTGCGTGTGCAAAACCGTACTGGCAAAGTCGAGACGATCAGCGAGCCCGTCGGGATCCCGCTTGGCGTTCGTGCGGAGGCCGACTACAAGCTGGGAAAGCTGCAGCTGGAGCACGGGGATCTGGTCGTGCTCCTGACGGACGGCGTCACCGAAGCTCGCGATCCCGAGCGACGACTGTTCACGCTGCCTAACCTGATCCGTGAGCTGGAAGGTCACTGGGACACACCCCAGCGTCTGGTCGACCACGTGCTCTCACTGCTGGGGAGGTTTCGCAGGGGATCTCAGCAAACCGACGACATCACCTTAGTTGCCTTGAAATGGTGCTGAACCCGTTTGGCTGAGCCGAAACAGGGGCAGGCGTTTGACACGCTCCGATCACATCGACCCAAACAGCGTGGAGCTTCTCATCCCGAGCGATCCACGGTTCCTCGCCGTTGTGCGGGCCGTACTTCGCGAAACTGCGGAAATGCAGGGCTGGGACGCCAGAGAGCTTCGCGCGGTTACGCTGGCGGTCGACGAAGCGTGCTCGAACATCATTCGCCACTCTTACAAGGGTCGTGCGGACATGCCGATCTGGGTCAAGATCCGAACCCTGCAGGGCGAAATTCGGGTCGAGCTGCGCGATCTTGGCGAGAAGATTGACCCGGCCAAGCTGAGACCCCGTGACCTCGACGACGTGCGGCCCGGCGGGTTGGGCATCCACCTGATCCGAAGTCTCATGGACGAAGTCACCTACGACCTGAGCGAGCCAGAAGGGAATCGCCTCATCCTGGTCAGAAAGAAAAGCAGGCAACATGAACCCGAGGATTAACATCGACGTAGAGCACCGAAGCAACGTTGCCGTGGTAAAGGTAGCTGGCGAGGTAGATCTCTACTCGTCTCCCGAGCTTCGCAAAGCCATCCTCAGCCAGGCCGAAAAGCGGCCGTCCAGGCTGGTTGTGGATCTGAGCGGCGTGCAGTACATGGACAGTTCCGGCGTAGCCACCCTGGTTGAGGGGTTGCAAAAGCTCGAACAAAACGGCGGCGAGCTGGTTCTTTGCGGTCTTGGCGACATGGTGCAGGAAGTGTTCAAACTGACGCGCCTCGACAGCGTGTTCCAGATCCTGCCCAGCCTGGAAGAGGCGCTTGCAGAAGAGTCGGCTGGAGCATGAAAGCGTTCTTCGGAGCCATTGGGCGAACAACCTGGTCCGCGTTGTGGGAAATCGACCGGTACAGCCGACTGGTGGGACAGGCGCTGTACTGGCTGTTCGTTGCGCCCCTGCGGGGGCAGCGGCTACGCTGGCACAGTACTGTGGAGCAAATGGTGCGCATCGGGGTCGATTCCGTGCCGATTGCTTCACTGATCGCCTTTTTCGTCGGACTGATCCTGGCGATGCAGGCTGCGTACCAGCTCAAGCCATTTGGTGTGACCATCTACATGGCCAACCTGGTCGGCGTGTCCGTCACACGCGAGCTCGGCCCCATGCTTACGGCCATCGTGGTCGCTGGTCGCAGCGGATCGGCCATTGCCGCGGAGATCGGCACCATGAAGGTGTCCGAAGAGATCGACGCCCTGCGGACGATGGGCCTGAACCCGATCCAGTTCCTGGTCGTACCCCGGTTGCTGGCGATGCTGGTCATGCTGCCCGCCCTCGTAGTGATCGCGGACGTGGTTAGCATCATCGGCGGCACCGTGGTAGGAGTGTTCTGGGAACACCTGGATTTGATCCGCTACATCAACCAGACCGCTGACGCCCTGGTCATGAAGGACATCATCACAGGGCTCACCAAGAGCGCGGTGTTTGCCCTGCTCATCGTCACCATCGGCTGTTACCAGGGCTTTTCCGTGAGCGGCGGCGCCGCCGGCGTCGGCAAACGCACCACGGCTTCTGTTGTGGCCAGCATCTTCATGATCATCGCTTCGGACATGTTCTTCACGATGCTGTTCTACTCGACGTTCTGACCAACAAAATGGCGAACACGCTCACAACCGCAGCGAACACCTCGCAGGCATCCGACCGAGCTACTTCAGGGTCACGCAAACCGATCATCGAGGTGCGTGACCTGGTCACCAGCTACGACGGTCGCCGCATTATGAACGGCGTGAACCTGACGGTCTACGAGGGAGAAACGCTGGCCATCCTGGGACGCTCCGGTTGCGGCAAAAGCACCCTCCTGCGCCACATCGCCACATGATCGGCCTCAACCGCCCCACCTCCGGTCAGATCCTGATCAAAGGCCAGGACATCACCCGACTGTCCGAAGCCGAAATGGTGGAGGTGCTGAAAAAGATCGGCATGCTGTTTCAGAGTGCCGCGCTCTTCAATTCAATGACGATCGGCGAAAATGTGGCTCTGCCGCTCCGTGAGCACACGGAGCTGGAGGACTCCACCATCCAGATCATGGTGCGCATGAAGCTGGACCTGGTGGGGTTGGCCGGATTCGAGGATTTCCTTCCGGCACAGCTTTCCGGCGGAATGCGGAAGCGGGCAGGCCTGGCGCGGGCCATCGCCATGGATCCGGAGATCCTTTTCTGTGACGAGCCCTCCGCCGGGCTCGATCCCATTGTGGCAGCCGAAATCGACCACCTACTACTCAAGCTCAAACAGGCCTTTCGGATGACAATGGTGGTCGTCACCCACGAGATGGCGTCGGTGTTCCTGATCGCCGACCGGATTGCCATGATGCATGAAGGGCAGATTTTGGCTGTGGGCACGCCGGAGGAAATCCGCGCCAACCCGCACCCCTACATCCAGCAGTTCCTGAATCGCGAACCCGGCCAGGAGGCTGTGGACC
>JAADFT010000400.1 GCA_013152765.1 Calditrichota bacterium
TCAGTCAGGGAATGCTGCCCGTTATTTTGGACACTCCTCGCAATGCAGCCACCCTTTGCAGACTGTTTCCTGGAGCGGCGTGGGGTTCTTGACTCTTACCAGCTTGAACTTCTTCCGCGGCGAACGGCCGAGCACAACCTTCAGTTCGTGCACGATTCCCTGGCGCGAGACCAGCACTTTCACGGTGTCGCCCGGCTGGTAGTTCTGGAGAATGCGGTTGAGGCTGGGGCTGCGAATCCGGTAGCCGTCGACGGCAAGCAGTTCGTCGCGGGCGTACAGACCACCGCGCTCCGCTGGACTGGCGCGCCGTACCGAGCGGACGACGATCCGGCCGTCCTGAACTCCAAGAGTGGCACCCAGAAACGGCGCCGCATTCCTGCCGATGGTGGTGTCCGCCTGGAGCTCAAAACCCGCGAAGGCCAGGTACGGTCGCAAATCGAAATCGGATGTAGTTCGAACGAAAGTGAACAGGGAATCGAGAGAACGTCCTGCGAAGTGCTCGCACATCTTTTGAAAATCTCGCTCGGTCACGTTGCGGCCACTTTTGCCAAAACGTTCGTAGAGCGCCCGCATTACGTCGTCTAACGAGTGACTCCCGCCGGAGTAGTGCCGGATGGTCAGGTCCAGCAACGTGGCAAACAGAGCGCCCCCGCTGTAGTAGGACTGCGTGACGTTGGGCGAATTCTCGTCGGGTCGGTAGTACTTGATCCACGCGTCGTAACTGGCCATTTCCAGCGACTGCACGAACCGGCCGGGATTTGCCTTGTAGTCGGCGATTTGGCGGGCCAGGCCGCGGAGGTAGGCGTCCGGTTTCGTCCAGCCCAGGCGGAGGCGAACCTGTCCGGAGTAGTAAGTGGTGAAGCCCTCCGCGAGCCAGAGCAGCGTGGTGTAATTCTCGCGGTCGTAGTCAAACGGGCCCAGCGGTTCGGGTCGAATCGCCTTCACGTTCCAGACGTGGAAGAACTCGTGACTCACCAGGGGAAGGAAAGGTCGCAGGCGGTCCTTGGGCGCCAGCGCGAAGCGATTCACGAGCAGCGCACAGGAGTTGCGGTGCTCCAGCCCGCCACCGCCTTTGTCGCTGAGCAAGGTCAGGAAGACGTAACGTTTGTAGGGGAAATCGCCGAAGATCTTGACGCTTTCCTCAACAATTTGCGGAACCCGGGCCAGGAGGGAGTCCGGGCAAAACGGGCCTCTGCCGCTGATGGCGAGCTCGTGAGGAACGCCCCGAACGTGGAAGAACAGCCGCGTCTGGTTGCCGAGCAAGATTGGGCAGTCCACCAACTCGTCGTAGTCGCGTGCTACTCGCGTGAACGGTTTGCCAGGCAGGGAATCCAGCCCCGTCGACACCGCGTGCCAGTCGGCAGGCGGCTCCAGTCGGACCTCGTAAGGCCTTTGCAACTGTCCTTCGACAAACATCACGACGCTGCTCGGGTTCAGGAACGCCCGCTCGGCATCCAGGTAGCTGGTTCGGACGGAAAGCTCGAACGCGTAGACCCGGTAGCGAACCTGAACCGTCCCGCCGTTCAGCCGCACTCGCCAGGTGTTCTTGCGGACTTTCTTCCAGGGCAGCGGTTTTCCGTTTGCGTCGACTGCCGTGAAGCCCTCAACGTTCCGCTCGAACTCCCGAACAAGATAAGAACCGGGGATCCAGACGGGCATCTTGAAATCAGCGTAACGGCCCCGCAGCCCGCTCACCTGCAGCTCAACGTGGAAGAGGTGGGTGTTTGGGTCTGGCATCCCGATCACGCAGCGAATTGGCTGAGGTTTGGCGCCGAGCGCGGCGTGGCCTGTCAGCATCAAGGCTGCAACCCCAAGAAGCGCACGCACAGTTTTGCTTCTGAACATGATCTTGCTCCGTCATCTGGTTCGAAAATGACCCGCTTAGAAACCGGTCTTTCGCGTTCGTCCTCTCGGCCGCTTAGAGATGGTCGGTACCCCGAGGGGTCCAAACTCGTTCTTCGATGACAGCGAGAAGAGCACGAGACGGCGAGCTGACGGCAGGGCGAAAAAAACACTTTTTGATTGGCTCAAAGGTCGCTAACTTGTACGAAAATTGCAACATTTCGTGCTGAGTTTCTGTTGCGCAACCTGGCGCCGACCGACCCCAGCCCGAGCTGGCAGTGGTCGGAAGCCTGTAGGTGCCTGTTTTCACACGAGTCACATCCTTCCTCCGCAGTTGGCTGTCCGAACTGCATTCTTTTTCGGGGACATTTTCGATCGGAGATTTCGCTCGCCGGACCGCTTGTGTGGCCCATTCCTACCCGCAGGTGGACGGATTTCGACCGCCAGCGGCGTCGTGTGCTGGGCATCACACGCGCCTGGACCAAGGTGGCGCGGTCGAGACACGTCGTGAACCGGTTTTCGACAAGGGGATGGGCCTTGTTAACGGCTCGCGCTTTGTCAGAGCGCGAGCACCGAGCAGCTGCCGTAGCGTTTTGAACCAAAGGAGGCACGTGCAACCTCAACTTTGGCGTTCGGAAAACTCTCGCTCAGGAAGAGGGGACAAGAACGGGGCCACGCTGGGGCGGCTGGCGCGACCGGTTTCGGCGCTGCTGGTTTTCATTTTCAGCTTTGCCGTGTTCGCCACCGGAACGGCTGCGCCAGGCTTCTCTGAGCGCAAGTGCTTCGCGCAAAAGGCTTTGCCGAGGCAGACGCCGTTGGTCAAAACCGAGAGCTCTGTCGGCAGGCGGGCGTTGGCCCCGTCCGATTCCTCGACGTCTGCGTTACGCATCCGCGGCGAGGTTGAGGTTCGGGGGTACTACCACCGTGCGTTCGTTGGTGAAGGACAACCCGCCCTGAGCCGCGGTGGCTATTTTCGCCACCGGCGCTCGCGGCTCATCCTGGAGTCGGCGCGAAAAGGGCGCTTGTGGGGGAGGCTTGCTCTTGCAGCTCAGCCCGAGCTGGGGGAAGGTAAACCTGTGCTCACCGGCGACAAGCGTTACTTTGGCACCAATCTCGTGCTGGACCTGGACGAAGCCTTCGTGGAGGCGGCTCTGGGGCCAGCGAGAGTGCGCTTCGGAAGGCAGTACGTGCAACTCGGCCTCAGTCCCGACCACGCGCTGGTCGTGGACGACTACGACTTCACCGCCGATGACCACGCAGAAGCGATTCACAACGCGCTTCGGACCGACGTCATTTTGCCGGGTCGGCTGCACGCCACCGGCCTGATTTCGCGCACGCGCCAGGGGCTCGACAAGCCGTACGGCGGGGATCCAGTGCCTTACGGGTCTCGCACGCTGCTGGCCGCTCAGGTAGTCCACCGCTGGCGAACTGCGGACGCGCTGGCCGTGTACTTCGCTGCGGACCACAACGTGGTGGATGTTCCGTGCGACCGCTGGTACACCGGACTGAGTGCGTTCCTCCGGGGCTCAGGCTGGGCGATCTACGCGGAAGTCGCTCAGATGAGTCGCCAGAGGCCGGACGGGCGCCTGGACCACGGCTGGGCCTGGTACCTGCGGGGCGAACGGCGGGTCCGGCTGGCCGG
>JAADFT010000401.1 GCA_013152765.1 Calditrichota bacterium
GCACTTGTGTACCAGACCCAGCGAAAGAATCCGACGCTCTTCCAACCAGCGTGGATCGCGCCTGTCCCAATGGGGATCGACCCTTTCCGGCGAGAACAAAGTACAGAGCGCCTATTTTAGTAGGCTCGACCGTTGGCTCGCGGCGCGAACGAGCCTTACCCCGCGTTTCAGGGATCGGTCGGGCCGACTGTCGCCCGCTACCTCAGTGAGTACCTGGTAGAAAACCGGGTCGGGACTACCGTACGTCGCGCAAGAAACCTAACTCCTGGCTGCGCAGGCTCCGACTTCCGGTTTTCCCGTCCGAAGACGTCACTTCTTCTGCGCGTAAGCCTCCACCAGAACTTCGGCCACCTCCGGTCTCGTGAACTCCGCCGGCGGCCGCTCCCCGCGGCTCAGCATCTCCCGAACCTTCGTGCCGCTCAGGAAGACGTGACTCGACTTGTCGTGGGGGCAGGTTTTGCTGGTGGCCATGTTCCCGCACTCCGTGCAGTAGAAAGCGTGCTCAAACTTCAACGGAGTGATGCCCAGTTCACCTGGCTCAAACTCGTCGAAGATTTCCTGGGCCTCGTACGTGCCGTAGTAGCTACCCACACCGGCGTGATCGCGCCCCACGATGAAGTGCGTGCAGCCGTAGTTCTTGCGCACGATGGCGTGAAAAATCGCCTCACGTGGTCCACCGTAGCGCATGGCTGCAGGGTTGATAACCAGCGCCACCCGGTCCTTCGGGTAGTAATTTTCCAGCAGCACTTCGTAACAACGCATGCGCACGTCCGCCGGGATGTCGTCGCTTTTCGTCTCCCCGACAATCGGGTGAATCAGCAGGCCGTCCACGATCTCGAGGGCGCATTTCTGCAGGTATTCGTGAGCTCGGTGGATGGGATTGCGCGTCTGGAAACCAACCACTGTCCGCCAACCTTTCTGTTGAAAAAGCGCACGTGTCTCAGCAGGCGGAAGGTAGTAAGACTCGAACTGACCGAACGAGGGACGCGAAATCAACCAGATTGGACCGCCAATGAGCCAATCTTGCATGCGGTACACCGCTGCCACGCCCGGATGAGCCTCTTCCGTCGTCTTGAAGACTTTCTCGGCAAACTCGCGTTTGTCGTACCGGTACCGCTCGGCGATTTCCATGATTCCCAGGATTTCGCCGTCCGAGTTCGTCAGCGCGATGCGCTTCCCCGGCTCGGTTTCCGAGGTTTCGTCCGTAGAAAGAACAATGGGCATGGACCACGGTAGACCGTTGGCCAAACGCATGGAGTCGAGGACCGACTGGAAATCCGCCTGCCCCATGAACCCTTCCAGCGGGCTGAACGCCCCATTTGCGATCATGAGCAGGTCAGAGACCTCCCAGTCGTTGAGCCGGAACTTCGGCAGCGACTCGGCCTCAGCCAGCCAGTTGGCCTTCTCGTTTTCAGGGACTTCGCGATTGATCAGCTTACCACCGTGAGGAGGAATCGGACGATTCAGCGATGGAGCAGCATTTTGTTCTGACATCTGTTCCTTCCGTCGGTTTCTTTTTCGGTTGCAACCAGTTCACAGATGATGCCAGCCCAGGCCGGCACCAATCCACAGGAAATGCTTGTCAGGCGGGAAGCAAAGAACCAGAATCAGGCAACCGGAGTTTTGCAGTCAACTGGTTCGGAGAAAAGCGCTGTTCACAACTCGAAACAGAGCTTCCGCCGTAGGACCACACGTCGTAACTCGAACGGCAGCCCGCCTGAGGTCGGTTCAGCCCACCTGTGGTACGATTCCCTGCTTTTCCAGGTACCGGATCACCATTTCGGCGGCTTCGGAAACGCTCATCTCGTCCGTGCGAACCTCGATCTCCGGCTTTTCCGGTGGTTCGTACGGAGCGGAAATCCCCGTGAACTCGGGAATTTCGCCAGCTTTGGCCTTCTTGTACAGCCCTTTCGGATCCCGCGATTCGCACACCTGCACCGGGCAATTGACGTACACCTCGATGAAACGCCCCTCCTCAAGCAGAGAGCGTGCCCGGTCGCGATCCTTGCGGTACGGCGAAACGAAGGCCGTCAGGGCGATCACACCGGCGTCGGCGAACAACTTGGCCACCTCACCAATCCGCCGGATGTTCTCCTCGCGGTCCTCGGGCGAAAACCCCAGGTCCTTGTTGAGACCGTGGCGAATGTTGTCGCCGTCAAGCACGTACGTCAGCTGGCCGCGCTGATGCAGCAAATGCGCAACTTCATTGGCCAGTGTGGACTTACCAGAGCTCGGCAGTCCGGTGAACCACAACACACAGCCTTTTTGATTCAGGAGTTGCTCGCGGTCCTCGCGGGTGATCTTGTACTCGTGCCAAACAACGTTTGGGGACTTGGAAGGTTGACTCATGGTTCTGTTACCCGATCCGTTGATTCACATGTTCTCTTTGATTGTTTGAAACAGGGACCAGCAGGTTTCTACGGCACCGGTAAGCCCCTGCATTGCACTCCGCCTTTTCTGCCAGCAACAAAGACTAAGCCTCCGCAACATCTCACCGCCACTGTCCGGTCGGAAACCGAGCGAACCATCCGTGATTCCCGAAAAGACAAAGCTCCGGATTACGGCATTCCTCTTCGGGCTGCAAAAATGTGCAAATGAGCGTCACCGAGAATTGCTGGAAACGGTCATGAATCTGCGGAAAGGAAGAAAAGCAATGCCAGTCGTTGTTCCAGCACGCACTCCGGAAGTCCCCGGACAGAAGAGAACTCCCCACCCGCACCTTCGGCACAAACCGTCTGGCGCTAACACTTCGGCCTAAATGTACAACTTTTCGGTAATTTGTCAACTTTTTTCGTTAGTATTCGCGTCCTCTCGCCAAAGTATGCCTTTCAGGCAAAAGTCACATTTTCAGAGTTTCGTGCAGTTTCCAAACAAAGCACAAATTACTGCCAATTGCAACATAAAGTTCCTTGACTTGCTTAGTAAGCTCCCTACATCATTTTTGCTCGAACAAAGCATGACACCCGGAGTAGCTTTTTTCGCCCGGGATCAAGTTCCAGGGTTATCCCGAAAGGCGTCCGCTAAAGCGGGCTCGACCGAAGAAAAACTACCGACATTCCGACGCACCAGAAGTGAGACATGCACCAAGAACCTGAACAGCCGACTTCGGCGTCATGTTCAGAAGGTACGTTCAGAGCCACAACGACAGGGTCCGTCCAACGTGCACGCTCCGTCAAGCCGGCGCCCCGCACTTAAGCGTTCCAGCCGGTTCCAGGCGACTTTACCCTCGACTTTTGGGACCAGGCTCCTGCTACCCTGGACTCACGTTTACTCGTGAGGCGCTCCGAAAGCCAAATGCCGGGTTTTCTCAACCGCCTTCGGAGAAGCCCCTGAGAATGCTTCCAAGCGCTGACGAATTCACGCCCCACATTCTGCTTGATTTTGAGCGCCAAATCCCCTAATCTCCGTCAGCGTTGAAACTTAGGAGCGGCTCCAATCGGTTGCGGAAAAACTTCTTTTTCCCG
>JAADFT010000402.1 GCA_013152765.1 Calditrichota bacterium
TCTTCCCGGGCCGAACCCACTTCCCGTGGGTTTCCACCTGAACCGGGGCGAAAGGCGAGCAACCAAAGTCCACTTTCCTTGGCGATTTAAAGCTTGCCTCACGGATCCGTTCAGGCAGGCGGACGAATGCGCCCGCATGGCAGAATTCACCTCGCTGACGGCGGTCAGCCAAATGGCCAAATGACTGGTCGCCCTGGGAAAAATCGGTGAATCCCTTTTCTGGGGAAACTTCTTCTTGCGAAGTTCGTACAAAATGCCGAAATTCTGACTGACTGGTCAGTCAGCACCTGTTGACGGAGGTTTGAATGGGTCGTACTACGCAACGGCAAGATCTGAAGGAAGAGCGGCGTCGCGAAATCCTCGAAGCAGCACTCCACGTTTTTGCCAAACGGGGCTTCGACAAGGCAACCGTGGACGAAGTGGCCGAGCGAGCTGGCATTAGCAAAGGGGCGATCTACCTCTACTACAAAAACAAAGACGCTCTCTTCTTTTCGCTCTTCGAGCAAAAGATGGACGAGGCCAGGGAGCCGATCACCGAAGCGATGCGCTCCGCGACTTCCCTGCCGGATCTGGTGCGAAGAGTGGTGACTGCGCAGCTTGAGTTTCTGCAGTCGAATCAGGAATTCTTCCGCATCTTTTCCTCCGAACAGGCTCGTTTTGATCTGGACTTCCAGAGCGACTTTCGGCGTCTGCTCCGACGTCGTTTCAACGCGTACATCAGCGAACTTGGCAAGGCGATCGGCCGGTTCGTTGGCCCGGGGGAGAAGACGTTGTCGCGGGATCTGGCACTGTCGCTGATCGGCATGATGAACACCCACACCACAGACTGGATCATCAATCACCGCTCCGAACCTCTGACAGCAAAAATCGACCTGATCGTGAGCCTTTTCTTGCACGGTGTTGAGACGTTTGCCGCCGAAGATCGAGCTTTGTCTGCGTGAAGGAGTTTCTCGCAGTCCGGAAACCAGTGGGAGGTTGGTATGAGGCGTTTGGCCGGTTTGGTACTGGCATCGGCGCTCCTTTTGTTCGGCGCCGTGGCGTGGCCGCAAGACACGTTGCGTCTTTCGCTCGAAGATTGCGTTGAACTGGCGTTGCAAAAGAATCCTTCTTACCTCGCGGCCACCAAGCAGATCGACATTGCAGTTGCCCAGGAGCACGAGGCCCTTGGCGGTTTCTTGCCCCAGTTAAGTCTGCAGGGCTCCTACACGTGGTTGGAAAAAGTGATGACGGTGGAGATGCCGCCTCTCTTCCGCTTTCCGGGGATGCCCGCCAAGCCCCAGAAAATCAAACTCGACTTCACCCTCGACTACCAGGGGCAGGTCACGCTGACGCAGCCTCTGTTCACCAGCGGACGCCTCTGGCACGCCTACAAGCAGGCGCGACTGGCTGCCAAACTGGCCAGGGAGAAGGTGCGTCAGACGCGCCAGGAGACCATTCTTCAGGTCAGCAAGAGCTACTTCGGCTGCCTGCTGGCCGACGAATTTGCCCGGGTTGCGCGGCAGGCTGTAGATGTGGCGACAAGACATCTGAAAAGCGTGCAGGACCGGCGTGCAGTTGGCATGGCTACGGATTTTGACGTGTTGCGGGCGCAGGTGCAGCTTTCGAACCTGGAGCCACAGCTGGCGAAGGCGGAAAATGGTCAACGGCTTGCTTACCTGGCGCTCAAGGACTTGATTGGGCTGGACTCGAACAGGCCGATCGCGCTGGTGGACACGTTTTTCTACCGGCGTCCGGATTTGCCGCTCGACGACGCCATCCGACTCGCACTCGAGAAACGGCCTGAGTTGCGCCAGATGGAGCTTCAGCGCCAGATGGGTGTGCAGATGCTGAAGCTGGCCAAGGCCAACGACGACCCCATGCTTGCCCTGCAAGGGAATTACAGTTTCCGCAACGACAAGTTCACGCTGGACCGGCACCAGTGGGACGATTTCTACACGGTGAACGTGGTGCTTTCCGTGCCTTTGTTCGACGGGTTTCGGACCCACGCCAAGGTGAGCCAGGCGCGGTCGCAGTTGACCAGCATCGAGCTGGCCGAGGAGGCCCTGCGTCGCGGCATTCGGCTGCAGGTGCGCCAGGCCTACTCGAAGTTCGAGGAGGCAGAGAAACGGCTTAACTCCCAGCGCAACAACGTGCAACAGGCGCGGGAGAGTGTGAGGATTGCCGAGGCAAGTTACCGGCAGGGGATGTTGACGAATCTGGAGGTAATCAGCGCGCAACTGGCGCTGAAACAGGCTGAGACGAACTGGTCGCAGGCTCTCTACGATTGCTCGGTGGCGGCTTTCGAGATTCAGAGGGCCACCGGCACGCTGGATTCGGTGAAACGGTAGACGCGTGTGTGGCCTGCATGCAGGCCGAGGCTTTGTGTGGAAGTGACGCGCTCGAGAGGAAAGGGGAACGGACATGACTGGAAGCAGGATTCCGAAGATTCACACGATGCTCTGGCGAGGAACAGGACTCGCCGTTGTTCTGGCACTGCTTGTACTCGGCAGCGGGTGCGGTCGCCGAGGAGGGGGCAAACAGGGACAGGGTGGAGCGGCTACGTGGGTTCGTGTTGTTCCGGCCGCCGTCAAGGCGATCGCCCAAACGCTCAAACACACCGGCCAGGTGCAGGCCTGGCGGGTGGCGAACGTTGGACCGGAGATTGGGGGGCGCATCGCCAGGATCTACGTGCAGGAGGGCGACTGGGTGAAGAAAGGGCAGGTTCTGGCGGAGCTGGACACGCGGTCGATGCGGCTGCAGAAGGAGCAGGCCGAAGCTGCTGTGGCTGTGGCGAAGGCCAATCTGGAAACGGCACAGCGCACGTGGGAGCGGATTTCGAGACTCCACGAGCAGGGGATGGTGACTGACCAGGATTTTGAGAAGGCAGAACTGGGTTTGAAGTCCGCAAAAGCACAGTTGCAGCAGGCGAAAGCGGCTCTGCACCTGGCCGAGTACCAGCTCGACGTGGCCATCATGAAAGCTCCCTTCGACGGCGTTGTTACCGGGAAGTGGCACGAGGAGGGAGATGTTGTGAACCCGATGATGGGTTTGGCAGGCCGGGGCAGCGGTGTCCTCACCGTAGTGGACCCAACCCGGGTGAAGGTAACGGTACAGCTTCCTCCTTCCGAGGTTGCTTTGGTGAGAAAGGGGCAAAAGGCGTTTCTCGAGGTGGCAACGAAGCCCGGCACGCGCTTCTACGGCGAGGTGACCTGGGTGAATCCGGGTGCGGATCCGGGCAGCAAGACCTTTTCGGCCCAGATTGTGTGCAAGAACCCGGGGCTGGCGATCAAGCCTGGCGTTTTTGCGGACGTCACGATTGTTGTGCAAGAACATTCGCAAGCGATTGTGGTGCCTCGCGTGGCGGTGCTGGGCGACTCCGTTGTGTTCGTGGTGGAGAACAACGTGGCCAAAGAGCGAAGAGTTCGGGTTGGACTCAAGAACAAAGACGAAGTGGAGCTTCTGGACGGCGTGCGCCCTGGTG
>JAADFT010000403.1 GCA_013152765.1 Calditrichota bacterium
TCACAGCGGCGACGTCCGCAAAGATGACGTCCGCAACGCGCTCCTGGCGTTTGTGCTGCTACCTCGAGTTGAACGTGCTAACTGGATTCCGAGCCTTGGTGTGGATTTGCCGTTGGAAGAACGGCCGATCCAGGCCGAACCGGAGCTGGAGCGGAATCCCGTTCTGCCCGACCGTGCCAGTTTTGTGGCTGTGCGCGGGGAAGGGGTGGTTCTGAGCACCGTGAAGCGTGCCTGGGACTCGGACGACCTCGTGATCCGGGTGTACTCGGTCTCACCTCTGACACAGGAGGCGACGGTGGAGACTCTGTGGCCGCTGGACCGCGTGTTCGAGGTGAATCTGGATGAGGCCTGGCAGGCAACCCTGCCGCACGAGGGCCAGCGGTTTACGTTCACGATTCGCCCGAACGAGATCCGGACGTTCCGGGTTAGATTTCGTGAGAGATCTCCGCTTTCGAGTTGAAACCAAACCCACCAAGCCGGGTCGACCCAGTCGGTTTCAACCGATTTCCTGAGGTAGCCGGGGAATTCATCCCCCGGCGGGACGGCGAATGCGAACACTGAAAGTAGTTCTCTGTTGACGAACGTTTCCTAATCCGATTACCTGCTCAGCCAAGGGAGGTGTGCCATGCGCAAAACGACCATCGGGATGGTCATGTTAACGGACGAGCGCGAGCACGTCCACACGCAGACTGACGCGCAGAACATGGAGGTTGTGCGGAAGTGGGCTGATTTGATCCGCGAGAAGACGCGGACCTTCACGGGCGAGACGTACGACATCGTGGTTGGCGACAAAATCGTTTACGACGTTCGCACGGCCCAGCAGGTGGGGAAACAGCTCTCCCAGGCCGATGTCAAGCAGATCATCTTTGTGTACAACGTCTGGAATTTTCCCTTCCTGGTGTGGCCGGTGCTGAACAGCGTGGGTCGCGACATCCCGATCCTGAGCCTGTCGAACAACAACGGCAAGTACCCCGGCAACGTGGGGCTGCTCGCCACGGACGGTGCCCTGCGTCAGGCGGGCTTTCGTACTCACCGCATCGTGGGCGACATGGACGACCCGGTCGTTCAGCAGCGCGTCGTGAACTGGGTGCGCGCCAGCCAGGCGGTGACGACCATTCGCAACGAGGTGTACGGCTGCTACGGCGGGCACTCGATGGGCATGGAGACGGGTTTCCCGCATCTCACACCCACGTTGAAGACCTTTGGAACCACCATCCGGCAAATCGACCAGCTTTGGCTGGTGGAGAAGATGAAGGAGGTGGACGAAAAAGAGGTCGAAGCCGGGTTGAAGTGGTTCGAGGAGCTGCTGGGACCCCGTCTGAAGTACGACGGCAAGATGCTGACGCCGGAGACTCTGAAGACGCAGATTCGGCTCTACCTGGCCATGGAGGCTGTGAACAAAGAAAAAGGTTTCGACTTCTGCGGCCTCAAAGGGCAGCGTGAGCTGACGGAGTACGTCTGTCTTGGTGACGTTCCCGAAATGCTGATGAACGATCCGTACGACTGGCGCGGGCCCAAAGAACCCACCGTGTGCGCGACTGAGGCCGACACCTACGCGGCCATGACGATGCAGCTTCTGAAGTACGTCAGCGGTGGTTTGCCCACTCTGTTCATGGACGTTCGGCTTTACCACCCGGACCGGGATCTCTGGGACTTCTGCAACTCGGGCAACCACGCCACCTACTACGCAAAGCGCAGTCGCGACCCGAAGGAAAACTTCTCCGTGGTGACGTTCCACCCGGCGCTCGAATTCTACTTCAAGGCTGGCGGTGCGTCGGTGGAATTCGACGCGGCCCCCGGACCGCTTACGTTCGCGCGTCTCGGACTGTGGGACGAGAAACCGTACATGGTCATCGTGGAAGGCGAAGTGCTCGACCTGCCGGCCGAGGAACGTAAGAAACTGAACGCCATGACGGATCCCACCTGGCCGCACGTGCACGCCAAGCTCCACTGCACCTTCGACGAGTTCGTGCAGGTGTTCCCGTGCAACCACATTCTGGCTGTGGAAGGCGACTGGGTGGACGCCTTAGTAACCCTGTGCGAGATTGCCGGTGTGACTCCCGTTGTGCTCGGCGAGAGAGGCAAGGATCGCCTGCCGCCGATCTGGGAGCGCGTGAGGTAGCGAAGACCGGTGCAAGACAGTGTCGGAGCCGCGTCTGGTGAGGACGCGGCTCCGGCGTTTTGACGAGTTCCTGTGGAATTGCTGTGCAAACGCCCCGAAGGGCGCGTGTAGCGAGGTCAAGGAAAATGGGCTCAGACGCGTTCGCCGAGGAACTGGAAAAGCAAATCGCGAAGCTCCCGGTTTTCGACACGCACGAGCACCTTCCGAAGGAGTCTGCCGTCCTGCGCGAAGGCCTTGACCCTTTTCGCTTTGTGGGACATTACCTGCGTGCGGATCTTGTCGCGGCTGGCATGTCTGTGCAGGACGCCTACCAAACGCTCCAGGACACATCTGTGCCGCTGGAAGAGCGGTGGAAGTTGCTTGAACCGTACTGGCGTCGCGTCAAATTCGGTCGCTACGCCCGGGCGGCCCGGATTGCTTTGCGCGAACTTTTCGGTGTGGACGATCTGAGCCTGGAGACGCTGCACACGATCGCGGAGAGCCTGCGCCAGGAAGCCCGACCGGGCTACTACCGACGGATTCTGACTGAGCGCGGCAACATTCGCTGGGTGCTGAATTTCGTGGAGCCCTGGCTCGAGGACGTGGAGCACCCGGACCCGGAGTTTCTTCTGCCCGTGCCAACCTTGTTCGAGCTGGTCATGTTGAGGCGGAGGGCAGATCTGGAGCATCTTGAGAGCAGATTCAACGCAGGCCTGGAGACTTTTGACCGCTACATCGGGTTTCTGGAAAACGTGGTCAGCCGGTACGTGCACTTAGGTGCGAGGGCGCTCAAGTTCAATCTCGCTTACGCACGGACGCTCCGGTTCGGCCGACCCACGCGGCACGAAGCCGAAGTGGCGTTCAACCGTCTCTTTTCGCACTACGGTGAGGGAGCGGCCCAGGATGACCTGGTTCCCTTACAGGACTACTTGCTCAGGCACCTCCTGACGCTGGCTACCGAACACGGGCTCCCGGTAGTGTTCCACACCGGTTACCAGAACGACCAGGCCCACATTTTGGAGCACGCCCGGGCGACGCACCTCGCGAGCCTTTTTCTGGACTTTCCGCGCACACGCTTTGTGCTGCTGCACGCGGGCTTTCCGTGGGTGGAGGAAACGCTGCTCCTGTCCAAGATGTTCGTGAACGTCTGGCAGAGTCTGGCCTGGCTCTACATCCTGAGTGGCGAGCTTTCGGCCCGCGCGCTCCGCTTTTGTCTGGATGCGTTGCCGCTCAATCGCGTGTTTGCCTTTGGCGGCGACTACATGATCGTGGAAAAGGTGCTGGGGCACCTGCACCTGGCGCGCCAGATGTTGGCCTTTGTCCTCGCCGAACGGGTGAAAGCCGGCGAACTGACTGAG
>JAADFT010000404.1 GCA_013152765.1 Calditrichota bacterium
GCGACCTGCAGAAGCTGGACATCCTGATTAACGGCGAACCTGTGGACGCGCTCTCGGTCATCGTTCACAGGGAGAAGGCGTACGAGTACGGACGCAAAGTTTGCCAGAAACTTCGCGAGCTGATTCCACGTCAACTGTTCCAGGTGGCCATTCAGGCCGCCATCGGCAGCCGGGTGATCGCGCGGGAGACGATCAGCCCATTGCGAAAGAACGTGACGGCCAAGTGCTACGGCGGCGACATCACCCGCAAGCGCAAGCTGCTGGAGAAGCAGAAAGAAGGCAAAAGGCGCATGAAGCAGTTCGGACGGGTGGAGATTCCGCAGGAAGCGTTCCTTGCCGTGCTGAAAATCGACTGAGAGGGAGCCGTGATTCGGGCAGAAGGCTTGGTCAAACGCTACGGGGACTTGCTCGCTGTCGACGGTCTGGATCTGGAAGTCGGCGGCGAGCTTTTTGTGTTCCTCGGACCGAACGGCGCTGGTAAGACGACGACGATCAAAATGATGACGGGGTTGCTCCGGCCCGACGAGGGGCGGGTGACCATCAACGGGCACGACGTGTGGGAGGAACCGGAGCGTGCGAAGCGAGAGTTTACGCTGGTTCCGGAGCAACTCTACCTTTTCGAGAAGCTCACGGGACTGGAATTTCTGCGCTTTGTCGCGGCCCTTTACGATCTCGACCCCGAGCGCAGCAACCGGCGAATCAACAGCTTGCTGCAACTGTTCAACCTGGAAGAGCAGGCGACGGAGTTGATTCAGTCCTACTCGCACGGCATGCGCCGCAAGATCGCGCTGTGCGGCGCTCTTCTACCGGAGCCGCGGGTTCTGTTTCTGGACGAGCCGACGGTGGGACTGGACCCGAGAAGCGCTCGTGCTCTGAAGGACGTGCTTCGCGGGCTCGTGGACGAAAAGGGCGTGACGGTGTTCATGTCGACGCACATTCTCGAGATTGCCGAGAACATGTGCGACCGGGTCGGAATCATCAACAAGGGCAAACTCGTGGCGCTCGGCACGATGGACGCGCTTCGGCAGCAGCTCAGCGCTGGCGACAAAAGCCTGGAAGACATGTTTCTGGACCTCACTGGCGGCGCTGAGTACGAAGAGGTCAAGCGCTTCCTGGCGGAGTCTTAGCGGCGGCCGGCCTGTGGGTCCGGTTTACCAGTACGACACTCCAATTGGTGAAAAGTGAAACGTTCGGGATCAAAGCTTGCGCTTCTGATTCGCACGCGTCTGGTGTCGCTGCGGAATGAATGGTGGCGACGGCCGCGGAAACGCCTCCAGCTACTGATCTTCGCAGGCACGTGGGCGTGGATCATCTACTGGTTCACACGGGTGATGTGGACCGCGTTCGCAACGCTGAAGAGCCTTCCGGCTTACGCTTCGGCGCTGGAGCAGTTGCCTGGCTCTGTGTTTTTGGGGTTCCTGATCATGCTCGTTGTGAGTGGAGCAACCGTTGCGCTCAGCGCTTTTTTCCTGTCGGGCGAGCTCGAGTACCTGCTCACAACTCCCATCCCGCGTACAACGGTGTTCAATTTCCGCTTGCTGGAGACGGCGTTTTTGAACGCCACCTACCTGCTCATCTTCGGCGTTCCCACCGCCATTGCTCTGGGACTGGTGTACAGGGCTTCTCCTCTGTACTACGTTGTGGCGGCTGTTGCGCTGCTTGCCTTCCTGGTTTTGGCCACCGACCTCGGCGTCCTGGTCATGCTCGCCGTGGTGCGCATCCTTCCGCCCAAGCGAGCCCGCGAGATCCTGTCGGCGTTCCTGGGCTTGCTGTTTCTGGCGTTCTGGTTCGGATCCGATGCCATTCGGGCGCGTTTCTTCGACCCCACTTCGCCTCATTTCGATGCCGCTCGCCTGGAGGCGGTGAAACACGTGGGCGACTACCTGAGCGCGTCTTTCCTGCCCAGTAGCTGGTTGGGGAAGGTGTTGCTCAACACAGCGCGAGGAGCAACGCCGGCGGTCCTGGTGCCATTCGCTCTACTTCTTGCCGCCGCGGTGGTAGCGCACGGAATCACAGCACGGCTTGCCGACTCGATCTGGGCGCGCGGAGCCGCAGTGGTGCGCAGGAAAGCCTCGGCGAAACATCCGGCGGAAGCGGAAATTGCTGCACCCGTACACTCCGGGTTGCGTTTGCTCCTGGGTGGCGGATGTTTTCCCGCGAAACGCAGCAGCTCACCCGCATCGCCATCCTTGCGGGAATGGCGATTTTGTTCCCTGTGCTCGGCACCGGCGCGGAAAGCGGTCAGTGGTGGACGCCGTTTCTTCTGCCGACGCTTCTTGGCGGCCTTGCCGCTTCCACGATGGGCACTATTCTGGTCCCCATCGAGCGGAGGGCATTCTGGTTCCTCAAAATCGCCCCGGGTGGAATCCGCAAGGTAATGCTCGCGAAGGGGGTGCTGGCGTGGCTGGTTGGCTCGGTGGTTCTGGTCGCCTCGAACGCCGCTGCTGCGGCCCGCAACGGAGTGGACGCGGACGTACTGGCGCTCGTTCTCGTTGGCGGCGTGTTTCTGGCGGGAGCCTTGGCTACCGTGGGGCTTGGGGTGAGCGGGTTTTTCGCCCGGTTCGACTGGGAGCATCCCAAACGCATTTTGAAGGCGCCAGGAAGTCTGGTCTACATGCTTGGTACGCTCCTCGTGGTGGGCGTGGCCGTGGGATTTCCGGCGCTTGGCGCTGTGGCCCTTGGCGAGACCAGCGAACTGGTTCTCGCCGCTCTCTTCGCGGTGACGAGCGCAATTCTGGCCGCGGTCAGTTTCCCCGCAGCGGTTGGATTTGCAGTGGCTCGCCTTGAGAAACTTGAGTGGACGTTTTGACGTTTACTTGGCGGTATTTCGACTGAAAGCCCTCGGCAGAGGGCAAGCAAAGTGAGACTGGAGTGAGCATGGCATCTGCTGAAGAGGTGAGACGCGGCGTGGCGCACGCGAAGACCGCAACGGCTGCAAGAACTCAGAAGAGCGCTCTGGAAACCATCTGGGAATGGGTGAAGTCGATCGGGGTCGCTTTGCTGGCGGCCCTGCTTCTTCGCATTTTTGTGGTCGAAGCCTACCGCATTCCCACAGGTTCCATGAAGGACACGCTGCTCATCGGCGATTTCCTTCTCGTCAACAAGTTCATCTACGGGGTGAGGACGCCGGACCGCATTCCGCTGCTCAACATCCCGTTGCCGCACACGCACCTGCCGGCCATTCGAAAGCCCAAGCAGGGCGACATCGTGGTCTTCAAGTACCCGATGGACATGCGCGTCAACTACATCAAGCGCTGCATCGCCGTGGGGGGACAAACGGTAGAGATTCGCCACGGCGACGTGTACGTGGATGGCAAGCCGGAGGGCAAGAAGGAATTCATTGGCAAGGAGTACGACCCGGAGGAGGGGCGTTTTCTTTTGCTCTACCGAATCACGCGCGACGACGGCAAGAGCTACGTGATCCGTCGCGCGGTGGGAGGGAATCCCGAATTCGAGAACTGGGGGCCGGTCACTGTGCCACCCAACCACTACTTCATGATGGGCGACAACCGCGACAATTCCCAGGACAGTCGCTACTGGGGATTTTTGCCGTACGAAAATGTGGTTGGGAAAGCGATGGTGATCTACTGGTCGTGGGACTCGACGGTACCACTTTACCGGATTTGGAAAAAGGTGCGTTGGGGAAGAATTGGACACATCATTCGGTAGTCGACTGTTCCTGTTGAAATGCACGCGCGATGCCACAAGTCTACTACGTTAGATTCGGGAGACAAAGCCAAAACTGACACGAGCATGTTCGCCCGGGGATCAAATCCCCGGGCTAGCAAGAAAATCCGCCTGCTGAAGCAGGCTTACCTGACGTAAAGTTCAGTGGCGTCATATCCCAAATATACTGTGCTCGTGAAAGGTCAACCACATTTTGACGTAGGAGAAATAACCTGAGCCGGGAGCTTAACGCTACCGGCTTTTTTGCTGGAGGGACACTTAGCCCAAGGAGAGAACAGGATGGAAATCGATCGTGAAGCGCTGCTGGAACGCTTTCTTCGCTACGTGCAGAAGGACACGCAGTCTCAGGAAGGGGTGGAGGCCTACCCGAGCACGGCCAAACAAACCGATTTTTTGAAGGAGCTCGCTGAGGAGCTCAAGGCCCTGGGTCTTCAGGACGTGCATCTCGACGAGCACAGCTACCTGACGGCCACGCTCCCGGCGACGACGTCCAAAGAAGTGCCGGTGATTGGGCTGATCGCACACGTTGACACCTCTCCTGAAGTGAGCGGGGCGAACGTGAAACCCGTCATCCACCGCAACTACCAGGGGCAGGTTCTGCGTCTGCCGGGGGATCCGGACGTTGTGCTCGATCCCGCCGAAAACGAGGAGCTTCGCAAGCACATCGGAGAGGACATCATCACGTCGGACGGAACGACCTTGCTTGGCGCCGACGACAAGGCGGGAATTGCGGAAATCCTGACCGCGGTGGAGTACCTGCTCCAGCACCCCGAGATCGAGCACGGCAAGATTCGTCTGGCGTTCACACCGGACGAAGAGGTCGGACGCGGTACCGACTTTTTCGACGTGAAAGCTTTCGGTGCGGACTACGCCTACACCGTGGATGGCGAGTCGGCGGGCCAAATTGAAAACGAGACCTTCTGCGCTGACACGATGACCGTGCGGTTTCACGGGGTGAATGTGCACCCGGGTTACGCCAAAGGCAAGCTTGTGAACGCGATCAAGTTGGTGGCTAAATTCATCGAAAAGTTGCCGAAGGATCGGCTTTCGCCCGAGACCACGGAGGGCAAGGAAGGCTACGTGCACCCGTACGTGCTCGAAGGGGGCGTGGAAAAGGCGGAAGTCAAGCTACTCATTCGCGACTTCACTGTGGAGGGCTTGAAAGAGAAAGAAGACTTTCTGGCGAAACTTGCTGCTGAGGTCGTCGAAGAGGAACCGCGGGCGCGGGTTGAGACGGAGGTCAAGGAATCCTACCGGAACATGCGGTACAAGCTGGACGAGGAGCCGAAGGTCGTCGAGTACGCGATGGAAGCCGTGCGTCGCGCGGGGATGGAGCCCGTGCTTTCGAGCATTCGCGGCGGCACGGACGGCGCGCGCCTTTCCTACCAGGGACTCCTGACGCCCAACATCTTCACGGGCGGCCACAACTTCCACTCCAAGCGCGAGTGGATTTCGCTCCAGGACATGGAACGCGCCGTCAAGACGCTGGTGAACCTGGTCCAGGTGTGGGCTGAGAAGGCCTGAGCCAGTTTGCCGGTTTGCGCGCAACTCCAACAGAACCCTCCGGGGCCACGCTGGCCCCGGTTTTGTTTTTGCGGAGGATTTGGAGCGCGTTCCGAGCGGGAAGTTCTGGTTCAGACGCGGCTCAGAACTGGCTGAACGAGCGGGTCTTGTTTCGGAAAGCAGCGACTAACCTGTTGGACGGACGCGGGGCAGTTCACAAGAAGTTGGCCGCTTGTTCCACATGAGTTGTTTAACGGAAGGGTACCAACGAG
>JAADFT010000405.1 GCA_013152765.1 Calditrichota bacterium
CTTAGAGGTTCAGCTCCTTCTTGAACCACTCGATCGTCCGGCGCAAGCCCGTCTCGATGTCCACCTTCGGCTCCCAGCCGAGCAGCTTGCGTGCTCGCGTGATGTCCGGCTGACGCACTCGCGGGTCGTCCTCCGGCAACGGCCTGTTCACCAGCGGGCTGCTGCTTCCGGTCAGTTCGAGAATCTTCTCGGCCAGCTGCCGGATCGTCATCTCGTCGGGATTGCCAATGTTGACCGGTTCGTGCAGGTCCGACATCAGCAGCCGGTAGATTCCGTCCACCTGGTCGTCCACGTAACAGAAACTGCGAGTTTGCTTGCCTTCCCCGAAAATCGTGATCGGCTCTCCGCGCAACGCCTGCGAAATGAAAGCGGGAATCGCACGTCCGTCGTTCATGCGCATGCGCGGACCGTACGTGTTGAAAATGCGCACGATCTTCGTGTCCACGCCGTGGGCACGGTGGTAGGCCATCGTCAGCGCTTCGGCAAAGCGCTTGGCCTCGTCGTACACACCGCGCGGACCGATCGGGTTCACGTGGCCCCAGTAGTCCTCCTTTTGCGGGTGAACCAGCGGGTCGCCGTACACCTCAGAGGTCGAAGCCAGCAGAAACGTGGCGCCCTTCTCCTTGGCCAGACCGAGCGCTTTGTGCGTGCCCAAGGCGCCCACCTTGAGCGTGTGAATCGGCAATTTCAGGTAGTCGATGGGACTGGCTGGCGAAGCAAAGTGAAGCACGTAGTCGACCGGCCCGGCGATGAAAATGTACTCGGTCACGTCGTGCTTGATGAATTTGAAGTTGTCGCCGTGCAGGTGCTCGATGTTGGCCACCCGCCCGGTCAACAGATTGTCCAGAGCGATGACCTCGTGGCCCTGCTTCAGCAGGTACTCGCAAAGGTGCGAACCGAGAAAACCCGCCCCACCTGTAACCACCGTCCTCGGCATTGCCATCCTCCTGAGTGCGTCGCGTGAACCTAATTCACTTTCTTGAAGCGCGCGTTTTCGTCAAGGACTTCCAGACGTTGCGCCAGAGAATCTGTCGCCGTCCACCACAGCCCGGTGGAATCCGCGCTCACTACCAGTGCTTCGAGCCCCTTTTGCTGCCGGATTCGCCGCAAGCCCTCTTCGGGGCCCAGAACAAAAACTGCCGTCGCCCAGGCGTCGCAAAGCGCCGTGCTCGGGCCAACAACAGTGACACTCACTGCTCGCCGGGCTGGCCAGCCAGTGGCCGGATCCAGGATGTGATGGTAGCGCACGCCTTTCCAGATGAAGAAACGCTCGTAGTCGCCCGACGTCGCTACCGCCCCGTTGTCCAGCTTGAAGCGAGCAAAGTACTGCCCTCGCGCGCGCGGATGCCTGACCCACACATGACGTTGGCCTGCAGTCAGCGCCGTCGAAGCCACGTGAAAATCGCCGCCGCCGTCTACCATCACGTCCCGGTAGCCACGCGCCAGCAGCCAGTCGAAAACCCGGTCTACAGCCCAGCCCTTGGCGACTCCACCGAGATCCACGCGCATGCCCGGCCGCGCCAGTTTGGCACGGTTGTCCTCCAGCACAAGATCGCGGTAGTTCACCAGCTTCAGGCACGAGTCTACAGCAGAGGAGTCCGGCGGCTTCAGGGGCTGATCCTCAAATCCCCAGAGCGCCGTTTCGGCACCGATCGTGACGTCGAAGGCGCCTCCGCTTGCCCTCGAGACCTGCGTGGCCATCCTCAGCATCGACGCCAGGTCGTCCCACAGGGCAACAAAATCCTTGCCAGAGTGGCGATTCAACCTGGCAATGTCGCTTTCTGGCAAGTTCGTGCTGGTGTGATTTTCCACAACGCGAATGGTGTCAAAAGCCGCAGCGATGGCGGCTCGGGCCGAGTCGGCGTCGACATCCCCGTAAATGGCGATCGTGAAAAACGTCCCCATGGCCATGTTCGTCTGTTCGACGACAGGGATCCGGGGACGGGAACGGCAGCTCAACTGGAAAAGCAGGGCGAACAGGAGGGGAACAGAAAGCCAGGCAGAACGCGCGCGCATCAGTTCTCTCGGTCGACCACAAAGCTGATGAGCGTCAAAATGGCCTTCGTGTGCGGCGACTCTGGAAACGTGTTCAGCAGCGCCCTGGCCTCATCGCAAAACTGCTTTGCCACCGCATCGGCCGCGGCTGGCCCACCTCTCTCCACGACGAACGCGATCAGCTTTTTCAACTCGTCCTCATCCACTGCCTCGTTCTGCAGAAACTCGATGACCCAGTTCTTCTCTTCCGGAGAAGCGGTCTCGAGCGCCTTGAGCAAAGGCAGGGTAGCCTTCCCCTCACGCAGGTCCTGACCGGCGGGCTTGCCCAGCTCGTTCTCCGAACCAACGTAGTCCAGAATGTCGTCTTTGATTTGAAACGCCATCCCGATCTTCTGACCCAGGTCCCAGAGTTTCTGGAGGGTGGGGTCGTCAGCACCGGCCGCCATGCCGCCCAGTTTGCAACTGGCGCCGAAAAGCGCGGCAGTTTTTTCCGAGATGACCCGGAAATACACGTCGGGAGAGAGCTGGCTGGCTGTGTCGGTTTGCAACTGAAGCAGTTCCCCCTGGCTCATGCGCTGCGACGCGTCCGAGATGACATGCAGAATGCGAGCGTCGCCAGGCTTCAAAGCGACCTGCAGCGCTTTGGCGAACATGTAGTCGCCGATCAGCACGCTGATCTTGTTGTCCCAGATCGAGTTGACCGTAGCGCTGCCGCGTCGCGTGTTCGACTCATCCACGACGTCGTCGTGCACTAACGTGGCCGTGTGCAGAAGCTCCACAGCGATGGCGCTTTCCAGGTGGCCGCGAGGCTGCTTGCCGTTCAGATGGCTGCACAGGAAAAGCAACACCGGCCGGACCCTCTTGCCCTGGTGAGACAGCACGTACTCCATCACCTGGTCCACCAGGCGCACATCCGACCGAACGACGTCTTTCAGAAGATCTTCGAATACGCCCAGCTCCTCGGCAATCGGCGCAACAACATCCGCTGGTAACGGCAATTCTTCTCCTCGGCCTTCAAGATTGAGTGTACCCTTCAGCGCCAACGCAGGCAGCAATATAGCAATTGGCCTACAGATTGTCAACAAGGAATCTTTCGTGAAATCAATTGTTTCCGCCGGGCCCATTAGCGGTCGAGGACTGAGCGAAAGCCGCGTCATTAAGTTCACGGTCTGCCGGCCGTCCTCACAGTGTGCTACCTGACGCAGGGGATAAGAGCCAATCGGGCAGGCGCAGCCTTTTCGCGACACCTGGCTTCTGAAAACGCAGTCTCGACGCGCTCGTTGTGCAACAACTCGAGTTCCGCCGGGACCCTCAACCGGGCTTGCTCTGGCGGACCGGATGTCGGTTTGGCTCGGGAACCCGGTCTCCGGCTGGAAAGACCACGCAGAGTTCCCAGTCTACTCGGGCGAGTCTAAAGCAGC
>JAADFT010000406.1 GCA_013152765.1 Calditrichota bacterium
GGTTACTGAGTGGTGTCAGAGCACGTCCGCAAGGGAGGCGAGCTCGAAGCCGTTTGCGGTGAGCGCGGAGAGGAGTTTCGGAAGGACGTGAGAGGTCTTGTCACCGCCGCGGGGTCCGTCGTGGAAAAGCACGATGTCGCCAGGACTGACGGCGCTAAGAACGTAGGTGAAAATCTCGTCCGGCGAGGTGGCCCGGTAGTCACGACTGTTCAGGCCCCACAGCACTGTGCGGAGACCAAGAGAGCGAGCCACACGAATCGTGGAGAACGAGAACCTGCCGTACGGAGGCCGGAAAAGCTCCACCACGGTGTCGGGCGTTGCGGCCCGGATGGCCAGCAGGTTGTCGAGAAGCTGCTGGCGAACCCACTTCCTGTTGCGGAACCAGAGGGGCGTGTGCTGCATCCCGTGCAGCCCAAGGCTGTGACCGGCGTCGGCGATTTCGCGGACAAGCAGCGGCTCCGCGCGGGCGCGCCCCCCGAGGAGGAAGAACGTCGCTTTCGCCCCGGCATCGTCCAGACTGGACAAGATCTCGGGTGTGTAGCGGTTGTCCGGCCCGTCGTCGAACGTAACGAAAATGCGAGATGTCTCGCCCGCGACCTTTCGTACGGGCCACAGTAGGCGATTGGTCATCTGTGCGTCAAATCAGTCCAGCCAGTACAGGATGCGTCCGCAGCCCTGACAGGTGATGACTTCGTCGTCCCGCCTGCCCCTGACGGAAAGAGACGTGGGAAGCTGCATGAAGCAACCCAGGCACTTGTTGTCTTTCACGGGAGCAATGGCGCGCTTGTAATGCTTGCGCAGCCGATTGTACGTCGAAAGCAGTCTCGGTTCAATCTTCTTGGCCAGCTCTTCTCGGGCTTTTTCCAGGTCCTCTTTCCCCGGAGCCTCGAACCCAAGCGCTTTGACTTCTTCCACTTCCTTCAACATGCAGTCCAGATCCTGAAGGGCTACAAGCAGCTCCAGTTGTTTGCTCAGCATTTCACTCTCCCACAATCAGATCGATGACTTCTTGAAAATCCTTGGCTTCCAGCAGTTGTTGGCGCACCTGATCCTCGCTGATGAACTCCACCAGTTTGCCGAGGAGCGGCAGGTACTTGTTCGAACGGTCATGCGGCGGCGCCAGCACCATGAAGAACAGGTGCACGGGCTGTCCGTCCATCGAATCGTACTCGATGCCCGCTGTGGAGCGGCCGAAGGCGATCATGACGTCCGGTGCCGCCAGGGTACGACCGTGAGGAATTGCCACGCCCTTGCCGATGCCCGTGCTGCCCAGCGCCTCTCGCTTACGGAGCATTTCGAGCACGATTTCTTTGTTTCGGATGATGTGATTTTTGACAAACAGGTCGACCAGTTCCTCGAGCGCCTCTTCCTTGTTCGTGGCCTTCATTTCTGGCAGGAAGAGTTCGTCGTGAAAGTAAAGCGCAAGTTCTCCGCGTTCCATTGAGACGCCTCCGAATTCAAACATTGCTTTCGACCCCGGTTTCCTTAGCGCGTTCGAGGAGCTCGCGAACCGCTGGCTTGAGGTAGACGGTGTCCAAATCCAGCGTGGCTAAGGCCTCTGCGAGAACCCGAACTTGAGTCGCTAATGGCTTCCTGTCGTTGAGAATGATGAAACGCTCCGAACCAACCCGGCACAACCCGCCTTCGAAATCCCCTTTCTCTCGGCGTACGTCGAGGCCGAGTTGTCGGGCGCATGTTTCCAGTTCCTGGTACGCTTCCTTCAGGTCCATTGTTCACGCCATCCCCTACAGGTACTCCTTCAGTCCCTTACGCCGCAGAATTTCCACGATGTCGCGCACTTCCTGGGCGCGGTCGCGGTGGCAAATCAAGATGGCATCGCCGGAGTCGACCACCACCAGATCCTCGACGCCGAGGGTGGCGATGAGGCGGTGCGGCGAGTCGATCAGGCTGTTCTTCGTGTCCTTGTGGACAACGAGTCCCGTGATGGCGTTCCCGTTTTCGTCCTTTGGGCTGATCTTGTAAACTTCTTCCCAGGTCCCGAGGTCGTTCCAGGAGAAGGTGGCTTTTAGCACGATCACGTTCTTCGCGTGTTCCATCACGCCGTAGTCGATGCTGACGCTGCGGATCTGGCAGTACACGCGATTGACGACCTCGGCCTCTTCGGGCGTGCCCAACGCTTTGTCGATCTCCATCAATCCGTTGTAGAGCTCGGGAAGCAACTCCTCGATGTGCTGCAAAATGGTGGCCGTTTTCCAGATGAAGATGCCGCTGTTCCACAGAAAGTCGCCGCTGTTGAGAAAACGCTTGGCGACTTCCAGGGTGGGCTTCTCGGCGAAGGTCTTGACCCGGTAAGCTTCCACGTCGCCCTGCTTTTCGATGAGGTCGCCGAACTGGATGTACCCGTAGCCCGTGGACGGGTAGGTGGGCTTGATGCCGATGGTTACTAAGGCTTCGGTCTCTCGGGCCAGGCGTTCGCCCGTCCGCAGTACCTGGCGGAATTGCTCCTCTCCCTCGATCAGATGGTCGGCTGGAAGCACTACCATCACGGAATCCGGGTCGCGCCGCCTGGCGTAAAGCGCCGCCAGTCCGATGCAGGGCGCGGTATTCTTGCCCTTCGGCTCAACGATGATGTTCTCTTCGGGAATGTTCGAGAGCTGCTGACGAATGGCGTCCGCCTGGGTTGCTGTGGAGACCACGAGAACCTGCTCTGGAGTGACAAGATCTCCGAGGCGGTCGATGGTGTTTTGCAGCATCGAGCGTTCGTTGACCAGACTGAGAAGCTGTTTGGGCATGCGTTCCCGGCTGCGAGGCCAAAAACGCGTGCCAGAACCTCCTGCCATGATGACAGCAATCATGCTGCGCCCCTCCTTGCCGTGAAGCTCTTTACGCTGGGTTCACGTACATGGGCAAGAGCCTGGATTCTGTCGAAGTCGGGAAAACTCAGAGTGGGGTACAGCTGGAAAGAAACAACGTTCCCAGAGTCGGCCGTGTGGGGGAAGTAGCCGAATCCGGGTGCAGGAAACACAGTGGCTGGTACACCGAAAAGGATCAACGCGGTAACCGATTGATCTGAGAACTTGCAGCGACAAAATGGGTTTGCGCGCCATCAGCGCACGTGAATGTACAAAAACTCGCACCGGGAATCAAGCGAGATTGTTGGTTTCGGACTCTTGTTTTGTTGAGTCAGCGTCACATTTGTCGGAGCCGCTCCCTGGTGGTTGCGGACTGGGTAGCGTCCGCTTTGCTTGGGAAGATCTTGCGAACTGAGGGAAGGAGATTTTGGGGATGGTTGGGGATGGAGGGACGTTGTGGAAACAGTGCAACGGTCGTGCGGGGTTTTCCGTGGTGCTGGTTCTATTAACCTGCCACGTGAACGGACTGGGATGTGGAACCACTCGTCCGCCCGGGGATAAATCCCCGGGCTAATTTGGAGGTGCGCCAGCAGACGTTCTGA
>JAADFT010000407.1 GCA_013152765.1 Calditrichota bacterium
AGTCAGGCGAGGGCGGTTCAACCTGTGCCACGGGCTCAGTACCTGGAGTACGCTCGCGCCTCCGCTGACTGGACGTGGACGCACTACGATTCGCTGGTTGGGGTGTGGAAGCAGCGCTTCGATCCGCACAACATTTTCGGTTACAACCCGCCAAGCTGGTTTCTCAGCATGGCAACGATCTACGCAGTTCTGTACGACCTGGAAGGCAAGCCTGAGTACGCTGCCCGGGCCAAGAAGGTCCTCCTCACTTTTGGCGAATTTCGAAAGTACTACACCAAAGAAGCGCTGGCTAAGCGGCCCGACTACTCCGACGGTCTGCCTGTAGCTCCGGGGATGTTCATCGGCATGCGGTACATCAGGCCGTACGCGATCTTGAAAGACAAAATTTCTTTTTCGCGCAAAGAACGCAAGCTGATCGAGAACAACATCGCCCAGATCGCCGACTACACAGTTCGCACTCAGGAGTGGGGCCCCATGAACCGGGGCATCATTCGGGCCGAGATCCTGGCGTGGGCCTGTCGCGCTGCTCCGGACCATCCACACGCGCGGCTCTGGCAAATGACGGCGGATGCCATTGGCAACGACAGTTGGGGCCAGTGGGAAATCGAGGATGCCAGCCACTACCACGGCATCTGGCTCTACGGGCTGCTGAGCTACGCCGACGCTCGAGGTAAACTGGACGAGCTGTTCAAGCTACCCGAGGTTCGCTACTACGCGGAGTACTACCTGCACCTGATGTGCCCGGATGGCATGGTGCCGGATTTCGGGGATGCCTACTGGCGGTCCGACTGGCAGCGCTACCTGCCATTTTTCGAAGCAGTCGCTGCCGCCTACCGCGAACCTGGCCTGAAATGGGCCGCCTCCACGATTGCCAGAAAGTTTGTCGATTTCAGCAAGCCCGCCCGGAACCCGGGGCTCGGGGTGCTCTTGCTGGACGCCTACCGCTGGGCTTCGGACACTGTGCCCGCCAAGGAGCCGCCGACGCTCAGTGAGGAGGTCATGGAGGACGTGGTTGGCAAAAAGATCGTGTTCCGGGACGGCTGGGGGCCGAAATCGACCTACCTGCTGCTGAACTACCGCGACGAGGGCGACGGCGGCCTTCTGTACCGTGACTACCTCCGCGACACCATCCCGATCGAGGAGGAGAAAGCGACGCACGGCCACTCGGACGAGAACAGCATTGTTCTCCTGATGGCCAACGGGAGCGTTTTGCTGCACGACGGCGGTTACCGCGATTTCATGCCCAGCGGCCCGTACGGCGCCTACCGGCAGGACTACTTCCACAACCGTCTGTGTGTGCGCCGCGAGAAGATGTGGGTGGGCCAGCGCAAAGGCGAACACCGCTACAGCGTGCGCGATTCGGTCCCGGGCCAGTCGGTGCTGGACTTTCTGCACAACGCCGGGTCGTACCGTCGCGTGCGCACGTACAAGATCGATTTCCTGACCTTCGATGATTTCGACTACTCCCGCACACGCGTCGTGGATGACGGCCTGGGCTACCAGTGGGATCGGGCCGTTGTTTGGGTCAAGGATCCGGGCTGGTTTGTTGTGTTCGACGTTTTTCAGGCCACAACTCCCGACTACTTCACGGCGGCGAATCTCTGGCACACGCGGAAAATCCTGGCGCGCGGCTCGCACTGGTACGACACTGTGTACGACTCGCTGCGCAAGGTGACGATGCCGACCGACACGCACCTGCTGATCTACTTCCCGAAGACCCACTACCGTGTGGAAGGTGTTGAGGCCGAGAAACGCTACTGGCAGAAGGAGTGGGTGATTCACCAGACGGCCACCCAGTATTTTGAGCGCGGCGAACACGTCGGTTTCGTGACCATCTTGATTCCGCACTCCAAGGACCAGGATCCGAAAGAATTGCTGTCGCACGTCCGCCTTCTCGATCCAAAACCCGGGCGCGCGGGACTGGGGGTGGAGCTGACGTTTGGTGACCGCAAGGTGGTCGTTGGGCTGAAGCGCGACCTGCGGATGGACATGGTCCGCGACTGGCGCCGACCGAAGTACACTTACGAAGCCGGCAAGATCCGCTACGGCGAGTTCGAAACCAACGCCGATTTGCTTTTCGCCAGTCTCCGGGGCGGCAAGGTGAAGTACACGGCTGTGAACTGCACGCGGGTTGACTACGCGGGTCGGACACTTTGGGCGCAGAAACCCTCGCTGTTCGGACTGGCTTTCGACGGCAGCCCCGATCAGCCCGGCGTCGCCAAGGTGCGCTACTGGCGGGATGAAGTGAGCCTGAAGTAGCAGGGTTGCGACTTCGTGGGTACACCAGATGAAACCGCACAGGCCGGTCTGGCCGCGTTCGCTGGACAAGTGCGGCGCCGGTTCCCGGACTTTTTCGACGCCACCCGTCCGATTTGGGTTGGCCGAGCCCCTGGGCGTCTGGATGTGATGGGCGGCGTGGCCGACTACTCGGGTTCGCTGGTTCTGGAGTTGCCTCTGAGTCGCTCGACGTTTGCCGCGGTTCAACCGCGCAGCGACCGACGGGTTCGCATCTGGAGCACCACTGCAGAGGCGGAGGGGGGCCAGCCGCGTGTCGAGCTGGACTTGAGCGACCTTGGTTTGCCAGACACACCTGTCGACTACCCAACATTTCAGCGGCAGGTGGGGGCGAATCCGCGAACGCGCTGGGTCCGGTACGTGGCTGGTGGGTTGCTTGTTCTTGCGAAAGAGGGACTGGTTCCGCACAGCGCAACGGGCGTGGACATCGCAGTAGCCAGCGACGTGCCTCCGGGCGCCGGGGTGTCGTCGTCTGCGGCGCTGGAGGTGGCCGTGTTGACCACTCTGGCGACCGCCTGGGGAATCCGGATCGAGCCGCTGCAGCTCGCTTTGCTGGCGCAGAAGGTGGAAAACCTGGCTGTGGGTGCGCCGTGCGGCGTGATGGATCAGGTGACAGCGACGCTTGGCAGGCGGGACGCTCTGCTGGCCCTGCTGTGTCAGCCTGCGCAGGTGCAGGATTACGTGCAACTTCCGGAAGGCGTCTTCGTCTGCGGAATAAACACGGGCGTCAAGCACTCGGTGGCGGGCACGCGCTACCGAGACTCGCGAGTGGCCACGTTCATGGGGCGCAAGATCATCTGGGAGGCGGTTCGCGGCGAATCTCCCGATGGCGAGCCCTTCGGCGGTTACCTGGTGAATGTGGGTGTGCGCGAATTCCGACGGCGGTTCTGGGGTTTGCTTCCGACAAGGCTGCCCGGGAAGACATTCCTGGAGCGCTACGGCGAAACCGGCGACCCCGTGACTCGTGTGGATCCGGAAACGGTGTACGCAGTACGTAGTCGCACGGAGCATGCGATCTACGAACACGAGCGCGTGCAGCGGTTCCGAGCGTGGCTGGAAAAGGCGCGTCGTGGCGAGCAGCTCGAGAATGCGCTGGTTCAGGCGGGCAAGCTGATGTACG
>JAADFT010000408.1 GCA_013152765.1 Calditrichota bacterium
CCGGTACGTTTTGCCTCCGGCTCCTCGATCCGCTTCAGAATCGCAAGGCCAGGGGTACGAAGCAGTGCGGTCAGCAGGAACAGAAGCTGGTAGTTCACCACAGTGAGCCCGAGTACGTGCCAGTGGATGCCGCTGAGGGTTTCGGCCAGCCAGCCCCCAAACGACGATGCCACGAAATTCATCAAGCCACTGAGCGCAGCGTGCATGGCGATGAACCCCGGCCTGCCGTTGTTCGGCAGGGCGTACATGACGAGGTTGAACATCGCCAGGTTGAAGCCGGACCAGAAAATCCCGGCGAGCAGTGCGTTCGCGTAAATTGGCCAGCGCACGTCGTAAGGGCAGAGTGCGTAGTACAGGGGAAGGTGCGCCATGGCGAGCACGGTAACCGTGATGACGGGCTTGTGGCCGTAGCGATCCACGGCTTTGCCCCACCAGGGTTGCACCAGAACCGACGTGGCGGAGCTCAGAATGCCAAGGTAGGCGATGCTCTTGAAGTTCCACTGCAAGTGCTTGATGAGGTGCGCCGAAAAGAACGGCGCCGCGAGTCCGACGGCAAGCACCCACCAGAGGTAGAAAAGGATCACACGCCGGTAGTTCCTGTGGTTCAGGGGGCGTGAAATGTAGTGCGCGAAATCCGGCGTCGACTCCGCGTGGTACGGTGGCTCAGGCTGGTGCCGCAGGAAGTAGAACGCCGTGGCGGCTGCCGCCACCGCAAGCAGCTGTAACGTCAGGTACCCGAAGTAAGGGTGATTTGCTCCGCGGGCTACGTCGAGAATCACACCGGCCAGCAGGCTCACGACCATCGTGACGAGAGCAACGATCCGGTTGCGTTTACCGAAGTAGCGACCCCGGAGGCGTCGCGGCACCAGGTCGGTCATCCAGGCAACCCAGGCCGGCGTGGCGAAGTTGGTGGCCAATCCCGCGAGCCCGAACAGAAAAATAAACAGGCGCACCGGCTCGGACACAGGCAGGGCTGGGATGAGGGAGATGGGCAACCACACGCTTCGGCCCAGGAAGAGTCCCCAGGTGGCTACTGTCTTGCGTTTGCCGGTCTTTTCGACCAGGTAAGCGCCCGGGACCTGGAAAACCTGCATCAGCAGAGGGATGGCTGAGAGCAGTCCGAGCTCGAAGTCGTTGGCCCCGAGCAACAAGGCGTAGCCAGTGAGAAACGCTCCGGTGGTAATCACGAGGTGTACGGTAGCTGCGGCGCCTTCGATCGTGGAGATCTTCAGGGCCCTGCGTGTGGTGGTCGCGTCGAGCATGGTTTCGCGCTGTAAGTTTGGGGTTGCCCTTGCCGTTCAATTTGGTTAGATTTGCTCCCGTAGCTTCGTCCCTCGAATAATTGCTGCAATTTACTTCCCGAATTGCGCCTCGGTTCCACTTTCAGGCCAGGAAATTTCGCACAGTGCAGATTTTTCTGTACATGCCTTACATGCTGAAAATTCGAATGTTAGGCAGTTTTCTCGCTCGCTAACGGCTGATTTGAGAGGCCTTGCTTTTCTCCCAAAGATCGTAGAAGTGAAGCCGAGTAACCCCGGACATTGGCGGCGAGTAGGAGGATACGGCAAAGTACGCCGCTGCAGTGAAGGCTACTACGTGCACAGGGCGGGACCACCCAGCCGGGCAGAAAGAGGTTAGGAGACACGCCACCAGGCGATGGCTGCTGGTACATTGACTTGCCCGAAGATCCGTTCGCTTGCTGGTTCGAAGAAATCAGTAGTTCACGTCCTCCTGCTAAGCCGTACGTGTAAGCTGAACTGTCTGTGCGGATTTGGGGCTGTTTCTTTCACGCCAGGACTGATCGTGTGCGGGAATCAGCCAGGGCACGGTTAGGAGCCAGTACCCAACAGACCGGAGCGCTGCGGCCGAGCGTTGATGTTCCCGGCCCGTGTTTTCGGTTGCGGTTGCGCCAGAGCGGGCGGGACCGGGTGTTTTGACGTAGACGAAATGCTGCATTTCCGGGAGGGCCGATGCTGAGATTGCTGCTGGTTCTGCTTGGTTTGCGCTTCTTTGCCGCTCCACTGTCTACGTTCGCAGGGTCGGAGCACGTCCCCCTGATCGGCGCCCAGATCTGGATTGAGCCCGGTCAAACGCCGGAGCAAATTGACCACTGGTTTGCTACGCTGGCCGAAAGCCACATGCCCGTGGCGCGCATTTTCCTGTCGTGGAATTACCTGGAGCCTGAGCCGAACCGCTGGGATTTTTCCTTGTACGACGCTGCGTTTCGCGCCGCCGAGAAGCACGGGGTCCGGATCGTCGCCACACTGACTCCCGATTTCGGTCCGACGCACAGGGGCTTCTGGTACCGGACGCAGGGTGCCAGCATCGTTGCCACGCCAGCCAGGCTGAAGGAGGCAGCAGTTTACATTCAGCACGTAGTCGATCATTTCAAAACAAGTCCCGCTCTGGATGCCTGGATGCCAATGAACGAGCCGGGCCAGCCTCCGAGTCCCGATTCACTCGCTGTCAACCGATTTCGCGACTGGCTTCGCGTCAAGTACGGATCGGTCGACTCGCTGAACGCCGCCTGGCTGACCGACTTTCACGATTTCTCCGAAATCCAGTACGACGAGCGCTGGACCGAGGGAGGGTTCACCTGGCCGGTTAGCTTTGTCGACTGGTACACGTTCTGGCGAGAGCACCTGGCCTGGTACCTGAACTGGGTGGCCAGTCAGATTCGCGCGCACGATCCCAACCACCCGATTCACGTAAACCCGCACGCTCTGGTCAGCAACCTGGCCCAGCGAAGCTACAATTTGCCCGCCTGGAGAGCCTTTTTGAATTCTCTTGGCGCCAGCATTCACCCGGCCTGGCACTTCGGGCTGCTCGGAAGAAATCAGTTTGCTTTAGGTGTTTCGTACGTTTGTGACCTGATTCACGGGAGCAGCGAGCCCAACCCGTTCTGGGTGACCGAGCTCCAGGGCGGCAACAACCTGTACAGCTCCACGAGACCCCTTTGCCCCACAAGGCAGGACATTGCGCAGTGGGTTTGGACGGCCGTCGGGTCCGGTGCGGATCGGGTCATTTTTTGGCTTCTGAACGCGCGGAGCAAAGGCGGTGAAGCGGGCGAGTGGTCCCTGCTGGATTTCCAGGGGAGGCCAAGCGAGCGGCTTCGCACCGCGAGCAAAATTGCGGCGCTGATCCAGGACGATTCGGACTTCTTTGCCAGGGCAAAGCCGGTGCAACCGCAGATCACCGTCATCCTGAGTTTGGAAACGATGACGCTGCAGCATTTTTACCACCGGGATGACTTCCCGGGACGAAGTCGGCAGGCCCACTTTCTTTCGGCGCTGGCTTTCTACCAGACTTTCGCCGAGCTGGGAGTGCCTGTTCGCGTCAAACACATTCACGACTTCCCCTGGGAAGGCGGTGCGACTGGTCAGCTGGTGGTGCTCCCACACGTGACCGCGCTCA
>JAADFT010000409.1 GCA_013152765.1 Calditrichota bacterium
CAGCATTTGCCTCCTGCATCTCCGCGCGTAAAGCAGCATTCGCCTCCTGCATCTCCGCTCGAAGCGCCGCATTGGACTCACGCATTTCTGCGCGGAGAGAGGCATTCGCCTCTCGCATTTCTGCTCTGAGAGCAGCATCTCCCTCTCGCATTTCTTCGCGAAGAGAGTTCACCCATTCCTCCGTCTCCACTCGAAGTGCCGTGTCGGACTCTCGCATCTCCTCGCGAAGAGAACCCACCCATTCCTGCATCTCTGTCCGAAGCGTCGCATTAGACTCACGCATTTCCGCGCCCAGAGAGGCTACCGATTCTTGCATCTCTGTCCGAAGTGATGCATTGGACTCACGCATCTCTTCGCGCAAAGAACCAACCCATTCCTGCATCTCCGCACGAAGCGCTGCATTGGATTCACGAATTTCGGAGCGGAGTGCGGCCGTCGACGCCGCGATTTCCTCGCGGAGTTTCCCAAGCTCCTCACTCAGCCGACGCTCGAATCTCTCCGCCACAAATTCGAGGATTTCTTGCTTCTGCTCGTTCAGCAGCCGATTCAGCAAGTCGATGAACTCCTCTGTGGCTTCCTGGCCTAACTTGCTTTGCAACGTTTTCCCCACAGTGACAATCGGCATGTTTTCCCCTCCGTCTTACGAACTTTCCCCTTGTCGCCCCTCAATCTAAACACAAACGGCACGGAACGCAACGAAAAACTCCAGTCGCCCACCGAAAATGTCACTCTTCCCTCATTTCCCGGATCTTTTTGATGGCCTCAGCCTGCATCACACGCGCCGCTTCTTCGGGCGTCATGGTACCGTTTAACACCGACTGGTAAGCAGGCCGCATGGCATCCCAGATGGCGCGCATTTCCGGACCGATGGGCATCGGACGCCCAAGCGCAATCTGTTCCCTGGACAAACGCAGCATCTCATTGTCGCGGACAACAGGACTTTCCTGCGCCGACTTCCGCGAGGGAACCACTGTCAAGGCTCGGCTGAGTCGTATTTGGGCCTGGGTTGACGTGACAAATTTCAAAACAGCCAGTGTGTTCCGCAAGCGATCTCCGCGCGTGTTCACATTCACGCAATAGCCCGTCGCGGAGATCATTGGAGCCGCGTAAAGCCCCGTTTCACTCACTTTGGGCAGAAGCGCCAACCCCATGTCCACACCTGCTTCCTGGTAACTTCGCCAGGACCAGGGACCGTTGATGACCATCGCTGCGCGTCCCATTTTGAAGAGGCTGTTCACCATGTCCAGGTCCGCTTCGCGCGGGATGATTTTGTACTTGTTACGCAGGTCCAGAATGAACTGACACGCCTTGACCGTGGCCGGCGTGTCCAGGGTCGGATTCCCCTGCTCGTCCATGACCCATCCCCCGTAGCCGACGAGAAACGGAATGAAGAAAAACGGCTCCACGTAGTTCCAGGCCAAAGCGTACTGGTCGACAACTCCATCCCCGTTCAGATCCTTGGTCAGGTGCAGCCCCATTTTCACGAGTTCATCAGTTGTCGTCGGCGGGTTCTGCACCAGCTTCCGATTGTAGACCAGCATCAGGTGGTTGCCGACCCGGTCGGCAAGCATGTAGAGGTGCCCCTTGTACCGCACCAAACCCTGAGGGATGAAATCTTGAAGGAAATCCGGGGGAAGAAGCGAGTCCAGTGGCTGAATGATGCCCATCACCTGGAAAGGCCCCACCTGGTCCGCTGGGCCGTAAACCAGATCCGGACCGCTACCCCCAATGGCCGCGATGATGTAGTTGCTACGCAGTTCTTCGGTCTCGTAGTACGTTTCGTGAACACGGATTCCGGGATGGGCTGCTGTGAACTCAGCAAGGAGAGAATCAAGAACCGCGCGCCCCGGAGCCAGGTCCTGCGTCCAGATGACGATCTCGTTTGGGTCTCGCCTGCTGGTGCCGAATGTGAACATCAGAACCAGCAAAACGAGGAAGAGGGCGATCAAAATCCAGAAAAAGTTGCGCACGGGAGGTCTCGCGAATCAAGAATTCAGTTCAAGGACGGGAACAAGCCCTGCTGCATGATGCCTGTGTATTCCGAACGTTCTCCGCAAATAACCGCGGTGTTCGAGAAGCTTCTGAAAGATCTCGCGTTTCAGTCCACTGGATCCCATCCTGTCCAACCATCCAGCAGGTTTTTTGTTTTGCCCTTTTCCGATTCTGGTTTTCAGCGCTGAGACTCGCTTTCGAGGCTACGCCGGCCTCACTCTTTGATTTTCCTCACCAGCATAAACTCGAACTGATCCCCGCCGATTTCCTCCGCAACACGGCGAAACGTGGAGTCCGCCACCACAATCGTGCTTTTGCTCCGCAAACGGCGGATCAAGTCCATGTACGCTCTTTTGAACTTCTGCGCCTTCACGTCCCGCTCAACGCGTTCGTGCAACTCGTCTGTCATCGGCGGCAAGTACGCATCCTTGTGGCCGGTGACTTGAAAAATCGAGTACCCCCCGTTTACCTTGACGGGGCCGACCCAGTCTCCCACCTTGTGTTCGAATGCCAGCTTACCAAGTTTCCCGTAGCTACCCCGCGCGAAGTACCGAAACTCGCCCCCTCGCTTGGCAGCCCACTTCCGAAGCGAGTACTTTTTGGCCAGCCGGGCGAAATCTTCCCCTGCCTTGGCGCGACGCAAGAGATCCGCAGCCAGCGAGCTGTCCGCAACGAGAATTTCGCGGATCTTCACCTTCTCCGGCTCCCCGTACTTCCGCGGATTGGCTTTGAAAGCCCGCTGGATCTCCTCTTCCGTCACCCGGATCGTGTCCGCAATTTGCTTTCTGACGAGTTGCGCCATCGTGTCTTCGTACCACAGGGCCACCTCACTGCGGACGTAAGGGTGATTCTGCAGACCGCGCTTGCGCGCTTCCTTGGCAAGAAACGCATCTCGAATCATGTTCTTGATTCCCCTCCGCAGGCTGCCCGGGCTGTTGAGGCGGGGACGCTCCGCCGGCGGCATGGCCTCCAGACGATCCAGAAAATCCCCGATCGTCCACTGCCCACCCCTGTACTCCACCAGAACTTCGTTTCGGTACGGCTTCAAACTCTCGGCGAATCCAACAACCTGTTCGTCTTTGAACACGGGCTTCGGGAAATGGCGTCGCTGGTTCGGCTTCCCAAACACATCCTGAGCTCGCTTCACAAGAAAAGCAAACGCACGCCCTTTGAGTGTAACCCGCAGAGGAGTCATCAGGTCTTTCACGTATGCGTTGGCCACGGCGTTCTCTTTCCGCGACCGAACGATCCGTTCCAACTTCTTGTAATTCCTGGCAAAATCAGCCTCAGTGAGAATCGGGTTGACTTTCTTGTTTTCGACCTTGATGATGTGCCAGCCGAACCGCGTACGAACCGGCTTCGAAATCTCACCCACTGGCAGCGCGTAGCAGGCGGCCTCAAAATCAGGGTCCATTTCGCCAAAGGTGAACCACCCCAGGTCACCACCGTTGGCTGCGAGCACACTGTCCCCGAAGACGTGCGCCGCGAGGGAATCCCAGTCAGCACCGTTCTTGAGGGCTTCGTAGATCTCCTGCGCCTCGTTTTCCGTCTTGGCGAAAATGTGGCGAGCGTGAATCTTCGTGTTGAATTTGACAAACGCCTGCCGCAGTTCCGCATCCGTAACTTTGACTCGTTTCTGCACAATTTCGCGGTACAGCTGCTCCACCATCGCGTTGTCGCGGATCCAGGCTTTGCGCTTCTGGATGCGGGGATCCTGGTCCAGGCCGAGTTCTTCAGCGTACTCGCTGAGCAGCTTGTTCTCGATGAGCGAGCGTAAGTGCTGACGAATGGCCGGGATACCCTTCCGCCGGACGTCGTACCGGGGCATCAACAGGATGCTGCGTTCAAACGCGTCTTCGTCGATCTTCTCTCCGTCCACGATCGCCAGGACGCCTGGACCAGGTCGGTTCCGCTCGCAGCCTGCCAGGCCTACCAGTACCAGCAAGCCCCCAACCAGCCAGGCCAACGCAAACCTTCGAAAAGTCCTCCTTCTGGACCGCAAACCAGCATCCTGACCCGCTCTCACTTTCCTTTTTTTCAAGCGTCCCGAAAGACGCGAAAATTCAATCATGCGCGAAACCACCTCCGCTTACTTCGCTCCAAGTTGTTGCAACAACTGCTGCACCCCCGCGTCATTTGGCAGCCACTCCGCCGCCTTACGGGCCGCTCGCACAGCCTCCGAAACGCGACCCGTCTTGGCCAAGGCCACAGCCAGTGCGTAGTAGAGGCGTCCCCGGCTCTCGCGGTTGAAATCCGCCCGCTTTTGGGCCAACACGGCTGCTCTCTGCAAAAGCGGGAGCGCCTCGGTCGCCTTGTCCTGCATCAACAGGAGTGTACCCAACTTGGCGTACGCGTAAGGCAACCCTCTGCTGAGAACCAGTGCCGTCGAATAAAGTTCCCTGGCCTCGTCCGTCTTCCCCTGGGCCAGCTTCAGATCCCCAAGCTTGAGATAAGGGTAGAAATTGGTTGGCACCACTTTGATCACCGCCCGGTACTCCGCTTCGGCCTCCCGGTAGCGTCCCTGCTGGATGTACGCCGAAGCCACATCGTAGTGGCCCTGGTTCCAGCTCAGTTTGCCCCGTAAATCTCCGTCGCCACCCGTTTGACGACTGGATCTTGCGTGGGCTCGGCTATCCGGACGCGCCCGTCGAACGGCCAGTGACTGGTCAGACGCTTGATCCGCAGCGCTGCCAGTTCCAGATCCAGGGCGGTCACACCGGCGCGCTCCCGCAGCAACGAGTCGGAAGGCACCACGCGGCCCGCCCACACCGAATCGCCACCGAAAAATCCGTAGTTTCGCAGAGCAGCGCACACCGCTTTGGCCATCAGGAAGTAGCCGTCGTAGTTGGGATGCAGGTGTTCGAGGAACAATTCGTGCCCGGGTACACCGTGCGGAGAAACAGCCGCGAACGCAGAATCCATTGGCACCAGTGAGATCCCCAGGTCCGCCGCCAGATCACGGATCACCTGGTTGAAGTCCGAGCTGGCTCGGAACCGGAGAGCGTCCAGATCGCGAGCTCGAACGAACGCACGTTTTGCTTGGCGGTGCTGCCCGTTCTTCCACAAAGCTTTCCCCAGCGCAAACCACGCGTCGGCGTACGCGGAGTCGATGGCCACCGCGTCCGCAGCGAAAGACAGAGCCCGTTCGCCATTCCCGGCACTCAGGGCTTGTCGACTCCGTTTCAGAAGCCGGCGAAAATCGGCTTTTTGTTCAGGCGAAAGTCCGGGACGTTCAAGGGACACAAACGGCGGTTGATCCCGAAGATTGCTGACGAGCGTGCTCATCAGAACGGGCACGTGG
>JAADFT010000410.1 GCA_013152765.1 Calditrichota bacterium
AGGGCAAGCCCCACCCGACCGTCAGGGGCCGACATGTCGACCCACTGCTGACCCGAAACCTCGAACTTCGTGCTGTCGATCGCCGTGCGGGGAACCGTGGGCCGCTCCACAACGCCGTACGGCTGGTCGAACACGGCCGTCCCGACACGAAATGCCAGCGGGAAAGCCGCTTTTGCCGTAACGTGCTTAGCGTGCCAGTCCGCCGTCGTGCGCACGTCGATCCGGTCCAGGTTCCGGTACACGAAAATGTCCTGCACGAAGCGGCTTTCGCCGTAGCGCCTCTCCACACGAAACCTTGCAAACACGGGACCCGTCTCGGCCAGTTTCACACTGACCGGCTCTGCCGTTTCGACCTTACCCGTGTACTCAAGGTTCCAGGCGTTCCCCCTGTCGCCCAGAAAAACAAGCGCGTTGCCGCCTTCCTGGTCGGCCAGCACCGGCACCAACCTGCCTCCGGAACGCAGCGACAGGTTCCGGATCCGCCCGGTTTGCGGGTCCAGTTCCAGTCGGAGAAGCTCGTTCCGGGCTGTGTAATTCGCCGCCTGTACACGCTCGTGCTTCTTCCCTTTCCTGGGCCGGAGCCAGAAAACCCGGTAGCCCAAAGAAGGCACATTCTGCGCCAGCCACACCACATCCCCTTCCGAAACCTGCGAGGGGACCGCCCGGCCGCGCTCGTCGACCACGGAAACCTTCGCGGCCGTGAAACCCGGCGGTAGCTGCACCCGCGCTACGTCCGTCCGCTCCCAGGGCAGGGAGTTCCACACAACAACCGGTACGCCCTTGCCGCGCGTGTCAATTTTCGCCTCGAGGCTGTCGAGCGCCGCGTCGCGAACTTCGCGAGCCCAGCGTTCGGCGATGTCGTACTCCGCAAAAACGTCCTCGTAAACACCGTGAATCGAACTCCCCGCCAGCACGTCGTGGAACTGCTCCAGGAGGACCTTGCGCCAGGCCTTCTCGATTTCCCACGGGGGACGGGGCTTCGGCAGCAAGGCGTTGAACTTTTCCGCCTCGCCAAGAAGAACCTCGAGCCGACGATTTGTCTTCTTCACCTCGCTTTGCGACGTGTACGTCCCCCTGTGGTACTGGAGGTAAAGTTCGTCCTGCCACGTGGGGATGCTCACGCCTGGCTGCGGCATGCGAGCCAGCGCGACGTCGGGTCGCAGATGTCTGACAACCGGAAAGGCCTCGGCCCGCGCCATTTTGTGAATCGTGCGGATCATCTCGCGGCTTGGTCCGCCGCCGTGGTCCCCAACGCCGTAGAGGAAAAGCACGTTGTCGAGCCCGGTCCTCTCCTTAAACCGAAGGTAGAACGAGGGCACCTCGTGGAGACGTGTGTCGTAGCCGTAGGTCATGAAGCTGAGCAGGCGCGAGCCGTCTTTGGCCTGCCACCAGAACACGTCGTAAGGGAACGGCACGTCAAAGCGGTACCGGAGTTTCTGCGTGGCAAAGTAGTCCATCTGGCAGTGCTTGAAAATCTTCGGAAGCGTAGCCGGGAACCCGAAGGTGTCTGGCAGCCACACGATCCGACTTTCAGCGCCCAGCTTCTTCCGGAAGTAGCGTTTGCCGTACAGGATCTGCCGCACGTGCGATTCACCGCTGGGCACGTTGGCGTCGGGTTCGCACCAGGAGTCGCCAACGACCACCCACTGGCCGCGCTTCACCGCCTGTTTGATTCCCTCGAACACGTCTGGGGCAAATTCCTCCATCCAGGCGTAGGCCTGAGCCTGGCTCTGGGCGTACATGAAGTCCGGGTACTCCTCCATGAAGCGCAGCGCCTGGCCGAAGGTGGCTTTGCAGACGTTGACGGTCTCGTGCCAGCGCCACGTCCACTGCAGGTCGATGTGCGAGTTTCCGATGAAGTTGATCGTGTCCGACCGGAGAGGCCTTGCTTCGGCCGCGATCTGGGCCGTGTACGCTGTCGCCAGGCTGCTGAGTGCTTTGCGCCCACCCGCGAGCAAAGCTCCCGCCCACTGACGGTAAACGGCGTCGTCGGGGACAAGGCGCTTCTGCAGCACCTGCGCGGCCAGTTCCGCGTTGTTCCACATCTCACTTAGCTCCGGGCTCAGCAGGGTGAGTTCGGGCCAGCCTAAACGCTCGCGGTCCAGATTCCCGCCAACCAAAGCCAGTTCCAGCGCGCCCCTGCGAGAACCCGCAGAACCCAGCGTCGCTTTCCACGCAACAACGTCGTTGCCATCCCGGTCCCATCCGGCCATGGGCTGGCCGGACCAGAAAGCCCGCGCCTCACAATCCGGACGTACCAGCGAAATCCCGAGAGGGAAATCGGCCAGAAAAGCCGGCACCCGCAACGGGACTGCGTAAACCCGGTACTTCTTTCCGGTCCCGGCACTGCGTTCTCGGACGAAAGCAAACGCAGCTCGCGAAACGGCGCCGGTCAGGTTTGCCTCGTGCACGGTCCACCGGTCGACGGCAAGCGGCTTCGCAAAAAGCATTCGAAGCAAGAGACCAGCCGGGAACCGAAGCGGTCGCCTGACCGTCCCGGATCGCCCCTTGCCGCGAAGCTCAACAGCCAACTCTTCCTCCCGGGCAGCCGTCCCGAAGAGATCACGCAAAGGAACCTCGAAATGCTGCTCTTGCTCAACCTGCTCCTCACCAGGTGCAACGCGAACTTTCCCGAGCGTTCGCCTCGTGCCCCGAGTAACGCGTGTTACAGCGACCGTGACCGCGGCAGGCTGGCTTCCGGGGACCGTGGTCAGCCCCAATGCGAGCTGCCCAACCAGGTCGCCGTTCTCTCGCAAGTGGGCGCTCTCGTCGAATCCCAGCCAGGTCACAAGCCAGCCGAGCTGCTCGCTGCGGACCCCGGGTCCCTCCGTCGAGAACACCAGGTCCGGTACGGGAGTCTCCAGCGAGAAGGCGTAGTTCTTGGCCAGGTTCGCTACCTTGCAAAGCAGGCTGTTCCAGCCGGGTTCGAGCGTAACCGCAAAACTCCGCGAAGCCCTTTTCCAGGCTCGGCCGTGCCCGGTTGGCAGCGTGAACACCCTGTGTCCATTCAGCCAGACGATCGCACCATCGTTTACGCCTGCCAGGAACTCTACCTCCTGCTTGCGCGGTGAGTAAACGTACGTGTGCAGGTAGGTGTTGACGTAGTCCACCTGTTCAAAACCAAGGCGGAGAAAATCAATCTTGCCGTCGGCGTCGGTCTGAACCGGAAGCCAGAAGCGGCCTTGCAGTTCCTGGTAACACCCCGGACGCAGACCGCTCTCACTCTGGACTCCGGATGCGTTCAGAGGCTCGGGCACACCCTGCTGGTACGGGAACGGGCCAAGCACAAGCCAGTGTCTTACCACGCCGGACTGGACTGCGAGCGGTAAAACGAGAAAGCCGACAGCAACTACGGCGATCCTGAATCGGTTCAGCAACTGCATCGACGTCTCCCTCGATTTGCAAAC
>JAADFT010000411.1 GCA_013152765.1 Calditrichota bacterium
CAAAAGGTGGTGTCCAGTTTCGCGAAGTCTTCGTGGCGCAGCAGCGTCCAGGAAGCATTTTCGGACGGGGGGCCCTTTGTGCACGCCAGCCCGGCCAAAACGGCCAAAAGCAGCGGAAGCCCACCAGCAACACGAGCCAGTTGTTTTGTCACAACAGGTCTCCTTAATTCTGCTACGTCGAAATGCGTTGACTTTTCACAGAGGTAGTCTCTTTGGTGAGAGGCTGGTGGTGCTTGCATAAAATAAGCCTCCTTCAGGAGGCGGATTTCCCTGATAGCCCGGGAATTTGATCCCCGAGCGGAAAACCAACTCGCCCTTCTTGCCCTGTTTGCGCAAATCCCACGTAGTAGATTTAGGTAGAAGATCTGAGCGCGTGGCACAGTTGAGCGGACGCGAAGGTCGGAACAACGCTCGGTAATCAGCACCTCGTTCCAGGCGGAGTCCTGTTCAAACGCTCCGTCCGGTCCCGCTTCTACTGCACGGTTTCACGCAGGATTTCAAGCACTTTTGCCAGCGCTCCCTCGTCGGCACGGACCCAGTGAATCCGCAGGTCCCGCCGAAACCAGGTGAGCTGGCGCTTGGCGTAGCGCCGTGAGTTGCGCTTCACAAGTTCAATCGCGCGCTCCAGAGAGATTTTCCCTTGCAGGTAGTCCACAACTTCACGGTAACCCACTGTACGCAGGGCGTTCAGCTCCGGCGAGTAGCCCCGTTGCAGGAGGTCCCGCACCTCGTCCACAAGCCCCTGCGCGAACATCTGGTCCACGCGCTCGTCGATGCGGCGGTAGAGCTCGTCCCGCTCGCGCTCCAGTCCAATCCAGATGCCCTCGAAGGACGCGGGACGCGGCTTCTCTCGAAAGAACGTGCTCATCGGTTTGCCGGAGATCTCGTAGACCTCCAGAGCGCGCACGATGCGCTGTTCGTCGTTTGGATGAATCCGTGCCGCAGCCTCCGGGTCAACGCGTTTCAACTCCTCGTAGACCGACGCCAGGCCTTCCCTGCGAATCCGCTCGCGGATGCGCTCTTTCACTTCGGTGTCGGCAATTCGAGGCTCAAACAGCCCGTCGAAGAGCGCTCGCAGGTAGAAGCCACTGCCTCCAACCACGACCGGCAGGCGCCCCTCGGCCAGCATGTTTTCGATCACTTCGCGCGCTTCCCGCTGGTACTCGCCGGCGCTGTAGTACTCGTCCGGATTCCGCACGTCGATGAAGTGGTGGGGCACGCGCGCAAGTTCCTCCGGCGTCGGTTTCGCCGTGCCAATCGTCATGAACCGGTAGACCTGGCGCGAGTCCGCTGACACGATTTCCGCCCCAAGCGCCTCGGCCAGATCCAGCGACAGAGCCGTCTTGCCGACCGCTGTCGGTCCTACGATTACCGGAACCCGGCGCGTGGCAAGCAACCGTTGGCGAAGCTCGGCAAGTTCATTTTGAGAGAGCGGAAACATGCTGGCGGGCGAAACCGTCACTCGCGTCCGAATCGCCGGTCGAGTTCTTCGAGCGAGATTTGAATCAGGATGGGTCGACCGTGGGGACAGAAGTACGGCTGTTCGCAGGCAAAGAGCTGGTCCACAAGCGCGTTCATCTCTTCGAGCGTGAGCCGGTCTCCGGACTTGATGGCCGTTTTGCAGGCGTAGGACTTGGCCACGGAGTCGCGCACCTCCACGTTGGCCTGGCGCTCTTTGCCGTACTCGTCGATGATGCTGAGCAAGGCCTTGCCCGGGTTGCTGATTTTCTGGCCCGACGGCACGCCCTCGATCACGACTGTTCGGGCGCCGAACACCCGCACCGAAAAGCCGAGGCGCTCCAGGAACGGTTGAATCTCGAGGAAAAGCGAAAAATCCTCCAGACTGAGCTCGAGGGTCTCCGGGAAAAGCAGAACCTGTGTGGCCGGCGAGCGTTCGCGTCCTTCAAAGCGTTTGAGGGCCTTCTCGTAGAGGATGCGCTCGTGCGCCACGTGCTGGTCGATCACGATCACGCCGCTGCGGATTTCGGTGAAAATGTAGCGGTTGTGGACCTGCCACATCTCCACGCCGTGCATTGGCTGCCGAGCCTGCGTGGAGGGCGGTCCTTCCGGGACAACTTCGGGAGCAGTCTGAACCTGAGGTGGCGCCACCACTTCGGCTCCGCTCTCCTCTTCCCCGTACGAGAAAGGCAACGTGAGTTGCACGGGCCGACTTTGGGGGAAGTCCACCGACGGCACGGGCGCTGCGTGTTCAACCGCCTCGGGCCGCGACAGGTCCGGCACAACCATCCCGGAGGTCACCGCCCGGCGCACAGCTCCCCGGAGAAGGCGGTACACCAGCCCCTCGTCCCAGAGTTTGACCTCGATTTTGGTGGGATGTACGTTCACGTCCACGTGCTCGGGGTCCACTTCCAGGAAAACAACGTACAGTGGAAACATGCCCGCTGGAAGCACCCCTTCGAACGCGGAGCTGATGGCGTGGCCCAGCGAGCGGCTGACCACGAAACGGCGGTTCACGAACAGGTACTGGTCGCCGCGGCTCCGGCGGAACGTGTCCGGCGTCCCGACAAACCCCGTGATTGTGAGGGCCGGGCTGATGTCCTCCACCGGGATCAGTTTGCCCCGGGTCTGACTGCCGAACACCTCCACAGCCCGCTCTTCCGCCGTAGCGGGTGCGTAGCGGAATACCTCGCGGTCGTCGTTCACCAAGCGGAAGCGAACCTCCGGAAACGCGAGCGCAAAGCGGTTCATCACCGCCAGGATGTAGCGGTACTCCGTACTGGTGGCGCGCAGGAATTTTCGCCTGGCCGGGGTGTTGAAAAACAGGTTCTTGACGGCTACCGACGTGCCCGGGTTGCCGCCGGTCTTGCCCTGCTCCACGATTTTCCCGGCCTCCAGGCGCAGCAGCGTCCCTTCGATCTGGCCGCGCGGTACTGTCCGCATTTCTACCCGGCTCACTGACGCGATGCTGGCCAGCGCCTCGCCGCGGAAACCCAGCGTCTGAACGCGCTGCAGGTCGGCGTAGTCGCGAATCTTGCTCGTGGCGTGGCGCTGAAAGGCCAGCACGGCGTCGGCCGGACTCATGCCAACGCCGTTGTCGATCACCTGGATTAGACTCTTGCCGCCGTCCCGAATGATGACTGTGATGTCGTCGGCGTCGGCATCCAGAGCGTTTTCCACAAGCTCCTTGACCACCGACGCCGGCCGCTCCACGACCTCGCCTGCGGCAATCTTGTTCGTCAGCGATTCCGGAAGGATGTTGATCTTCTGGTCCAAGTCCGGTGGTACCTCTCCGTGTCGTCGGTCAGTTGGTGTCAAAGCAGGCCCGCGCCTCCCGGCACCGCGGCCCGGGGCAAAAGCGGCCTCAACCACGGGCGGGAATCGCCCCCGACAAAGCGCCTGTCCCTGAGCACCCCAGTTCTGCTACGTTAAAATACAGCTGACC
>JAADFT010000412.1 GCA_013152765.1 Calditrichota bacterium
CCCGAAAAGCGCCCCACCTCGTTGACGGCGACACCCTCCAGCAAGCCCGAACCCTTCGGAACACGCCGTACTCTCACAAACAACCCGCAGCGCGGCAGACGGGTTCGGTGCTTGTCACTTTTTTCTGAAACTCAAAATCAGCGGCACGCCTCGAAAACCGAATTTCTCTCGCAGCCGGTTTTCCAGGTACTGCCGGTAGGGCGCTTTGATGCCCTTGGGGATGTTGCAGAAGAACGCAAACACCGGCGGGTTTGTGTCCACCTGGGAAGCGTACTTGATCTTCACGTACTTGGAACCGTAGGCCGGAGGCGGGTACGCAGCCACCGCTTCCTGCAGAAATTCGTTGACTCTCGCCGTGTCGATCCGCCGTCGCCGCTCCTCCCACACCTCGACGGCTGTGTCGAGCGCACGCCGAATGCCGCGCCCAGTCTTTGCCGAGGTAAACACGATGGGCACGTACCGGTAAATGCGCAGCTCTTTTTCAAGTAGCTCCCGGTAACGGTTGGCCAGGTCCGCGTCGTGCTGCAGCAGGTCCCACTTGTTGATCACCAGCACAACCCCGCGGCGCTGGCTGATCACCTCTTCCAGGATCTTCTTGTCCTGGCTGGTCAGCCCTTCGTCCGCACCGACCATCACGAGGACGACGTCGCTGCGCCGGATGGCCCGATGAGTGCGAACCGTGCTGTAAAACTCCAGCGCCTCGCGCACTTTCGACCGCCGTCGCAGGCCTGCGGTGTCGATGAGGACCAGATCTTTGCCCCGGTACACCACGCGCGTGTCGATGCTGTCCCGCGTGGTACCGGGGATCTCGGTGACGATCAGCTTGTCCTCCCCAAGCACCGCGTTGACGAAACTCGATTTGCCCACGTTCGGTCGCCCGACAACCGCCACATGTACCGCCTCGTCTGCCTCAGGCTCCTCTTCGGTCTCAGCCGTTTCAGGCAGGTTCTCAACGATTCGGTCCAGGAGGTCACCGGTCGCCCGGCCTTCAGCCGCCGACACGCCAAACGGCTCGCCAAGACCAAGCGCGTAGAACTCGTACACAGCGGACTCCTGGGCCTGGCTGTCGACCTTGTTCACCACGAGCAAAACCGGCTTCTGCCACCTGGAAAGCAGGCGAGCGATCTCCTCATCCAGCGTTGTGACTCCGGAGCGCGCGTCGACGACAAACAAAATCAGCGCCGCCTCGTCCATGGCGTACTGCACCTGCTCGCGCACGGCCTGCTCCATCAGGTCGTCCGATTCGGGCACGTAACCGCCCGTGTCCACGAGCACAAAACGCCGGTTGCCCCACTCAGCCTCGGCGTAGAGTCGGTCCCGCGTCACGCCAGGAACGTCGTCCACGATGGCCGCACGCTGGCGCAAAATGCGGTTGAACAACGTCGACTTGCCCACGTTCGGGCGGCCGACAATCGCGACTACAGGTTTGTCCTTCGTTGTTGTCATCTTTGCTCAACTTTCTCGAAAAAGGGTAAAAACGTACCGTCCAGAGGCAAAACAGAGACTCCGAAACGTTCTTCCAGATCCTCCGGACGCAGGTTGTCCAGAAAAAGACCGTCTGGGTTCAGGGTGTTGGCCGGGATCAGGACCCAGTCCGCTGGCGCAGAGACTTCAGCCAGCGAAGCAGCCAGGTCCCGCCCCACAAGCAGGCCAGACACGGTAACGCTCTCACCGAAGAAGTCGTTCCGAACAGGCACGAGGGTCACGTCCAGGCCACCGACATTCTGCAGGGCAGGCAAAACAAATCGCCGCAACTGCGGAGCCGCAAGGCGTCCGGTCAGGAGCACAACGCGTACGGTCCTGCCAAGTGTCCTCGGGTAACTCGCCCTTTCTTCCTCGAAAGCATCGAGGAAAGCACGCAGCATGCCAACCCCGTTTTCGATCTGTGGGAAATCGTCGTAACGTTCGGCAGGAGGCACTTCGAGCCCGGCGCGGAGGTAGAATTCATCGGCCAGGTAAATCCAGTGCATGCCGAGTTCCCGCTGATACGTCCGGGCCTGTTCTTCCAGATTTTGCACCACTTCGGTTGCCAGGCGCGCGTCGACAGGCCGAAGCTGCGGAAGCTGTGCGCGGTGTCTCGTGAGCCCAACCGGGACAACAGCAACCGACGCGACGGCTGGCGCGTAGCGGCAAAGGGTGTCCAGCGTGTCCTGCAAAACGCTGCCGTCGTTGTAGCCGGGAACGAGCACGATTTGCGCGTGAAGCTGGATGCCCCCGTCCACGAGTGCCTCGATCTTCTCCAGAAGCCTGTCGTCGTGGTCGATGCCCAGCAGACGTTTGCGCACTTCAGGGTCGGTTGCGTGCACGCTGACGTAGAGCGGCGAGAGGTGTTGCCTGAGAATCCGCTCCAGGTCGCGCCGTCCCACGTTGGTCAGGGTCACGTAGTTACCGTGCAGGAAGCTCAGGCGGTAATCCTCATCCTTGAAGTAGAGAGACGGCCGCAACCCCTGCGGATTCTGGTCGATAAAACAAAAGACGCACTTGTTGCCGCAAGATCGGTAGCGGGTCTCGGCGAATTCGATTCCCCAGGGCTCCCCGAATTCGCGCTCAGCGACCACGTTCAGCACCGCGCCGTCTCGCGCCACTCGGAGTTCAACCACTTCGTCGCTGGCGTAGAACTGAAAATCGAGTTCGTCGCGCACGGGCTCCCCGTTCACAGCCAGCAGCCGATCGCCGGGCTTCAGGCCAAGTCTCTCAGCCAGCCCCCCTCTTTCCACGCGTTCCACTTTCAGCATGCCCGCGCTTCTGCCTCCTGCTGACGTTTTTTCCGCAAGGCATCCAGCAGAAGCTCTTTGCCAACCGCGGTGATTGGCACAGCGAGAAACAGGCCCAACACCCCAAGGTAGTTTGCGAACACGAGAACCGCCAGAATCACCCAGGCTGGATGAAGCCCGACGCGATTTCCCACGATTCGCGGTGTGAGGACGGTGCTCTCAAGGATCTGCACGACTTCGATGGCCAGCACAATTTTCACCACCGTCCAGCCGGGGTTGGGGCTGAAAAGTCCCACAAGGACCGCGACCAGCAGCGTCACGGCCAGTCCCACGTAGGGCACGATGTTCAGTGCACCCGCCAGAATGCCCAGCGCCAGCCAGTAGCGAATCCCGAGCAGGAGCAACGCGCCGGCGGTCAGGGCACCAACCAGCACGCAGACGGTCAGTTGGCCACGTACGAAGCCACTCAGAATTCCGTCCACCCGGTGCCACAACTGGGAAGCGGCTTGCTGCTTGTCCACAGGCACGAACAGCACCTTGACGTCGTGGCGCAGCTTGTCCCAGTCGCGCAGCAGGTAAAACGTGATGAAAGGCACGAGAACCAGGTTCAGGAATTGTCCGAGCACCGATGAGAGGCTGGAGCTGGCGTTCAACAAACCGCTCAGGAAGGCCTGCAAAAGTTCCTGCAG
>JAADFT010000413.1 GCA_013152765.1 Calditrichota bacterium
CCCACCGAGGCAGAAGCAGCCACCAGAAGCGGCCACGAGCCGACGCGAACGCCGAAGAACAGCACAGCCACGAGGATCAGGCCGAGCACGACGCCCGCCACTGCCAGGAAGCAACTCAGTGCTTTGCCCGCCAGGAGTTGCGTGTCGGTAACCGGCAGGGCCCGAATGCGGTCCAGTGTGCCGTTCTTCCGCTCCGTCACGATGGTCAGGCTAAAGGCCGACAGCACGCCGATGATGCCGAACACGATGCCCTGGGGGAAAGTGACAGCGAACGAGTTGGGCGGCCCCGACCTGGGATGGATTCACGATCTCCAGCGTTTCGACCTTAAGTGGTTCGAAGCCCTGCATGGGCTTGCTGGCGCTTGTGTCTTCCTCGGCCAGAAAGCGATCGAGCTCCGAGAGGAAGCTGATCAGGCTCTGCTTGCGAGGGGCCGGGAGAGAAGTGCTTTTTCGCACGGAATCGAGTGAGGCACGAATACTTGTTCGGAACTCGCCCGGATTGGCGAAAAGGTTCGAGAGGTCTTCAGCCGCGTACTTCATCAGGATGCCTTCGACCATCCCTGCTGTTGCGCTCTGCGCCGGGTCGAATCCAAGCAGAATGCGCGGCGGCCCCTGAGCAAACGGATTTTGCTGCTGGGCCCCGAAGCCCGGCGGCAGCACAACCAGAGCGACGCAACGGCGTTTGCGAACCAGCTCCCGGCCTGCGGATGTGTCGGCAACCTGGTGCACTTCCAGCTCTGTTGAAGAATCCAGGCGTGCGACGAAAGCTCGGGAAGCCGCGGTGCTGTCCTGATCAACCAGCGCAATGGGTACGGCTTCGGGACCGGAGTCCGTTGAGTACATCATGCCGAAGAAGAGGGCAAACATGAGGGGTAAAAAGAGCGTGAACGCCAGACCGGATTTGTCCCGGAAAAGCAGGCGCAGGTCTTTGAAGGCGAGGGCAAGAATTTTCCGCATGTCAGTCCCTCAGTTGTCTTCCCGTCAGGTTGAGGAAAACGCTCTCGAGCGTGGGCTGCTCGATTCTGAAACGGCGGTAGCGGCCCGTCTTCTGAAGCTTCACCAGTTCGGCGACCGGGTCGTCGCAGGCGATGCGCTTTTCGCCGTCAAGGTCTTCGGCGATCAGAACCGGCTTCTCCCCGTAGGTTCGGATGAGATTTGGAACCGTGTCCAGCGCAAGGAGACGGCCGTGATCCAGAATGCCCACGCGGTTGCACAGGCGCTCGGCTTCCTCCATGTAGTGCGTCGTGTACAGAATGGCGTGGCCCTCGCTGGCAAGCGTCTCGATGTTCTCGAAAATGGCGTTGCGGGACTGCGGATCCACACCAACGGTGGGCTCATCCAGCAGCAGGAGAGGGGGCCGGTGCACGACGGCGATGGCCAGGTTCAGCCGACGTTTCATGCCGCCGGAGTAGGTGCGCACGCGGTCGCGGCCTCGAGCAGTGAGGCCTACGAAGTCCAGGGCCCACGCTACCTGCTTGCGTAACTCTTTGCCTTGAAGGCCGGCCAGCTTCCCAAAGAAGGTAACGTTCTCCTCACCGGTCAGTCCTTCGTAGAGCGCAAGGGCCTGCGGTGCAATCCCAATGTGTGCCCGGTTGCTGGCGTCATCCGGACCCGAGTTGCCCTCGAGCAGAACCTGGCCGGAGTCGGGCTTGAGCAAGCCCACAGCAAGACTGACCGTGGTGGTTTTGCCTGCCCCGTTCGGGCCAAGCAGTCCGAACACCTCACCCGCGGAGATTGAAAAAGAAAGGTTGTCCACGGCGCGGGTGGTTCCGTAGGACTTGCTGACGTTCACAAAGCGAAGCATGGTTGCATTCCTGCTTCTCGTCAAAAACCTGCGAGTGTCGGGTTGCAAGGCTGTCCAGCGGTCAAAAATCGACATTTTCTACGAGTTTTCGAAAGAAAAGTTTGGCATTTCGGACGTAGTAGGGTTGTGGGATGCCCTGGGACAGACCATGCCTGCAGAGAGCACAGGAGTTGCAGGTGCGCTGTGTCGAGACCGTCTGAATCGGAACTCGATTTCGCTTTTCACTTTCGAAGGCAATTGGGATCAACGGAAATTCTCCCTTGACAATTCGTGACAAATTTTTCAACTTGGTCACGAAAAGGGATCCGTGGGTGTAGAAGAAAGAAGTGGGGGTGTGTGTGTGGAGGAATGGGGTGTGATCGCAACGCGGGGGCCTGGGAGCGAGGGGGCGGAGCTTTGTGGAAGAGTACGGACGGATACGAAAGCCCGGTTCTCAAGTGCGACGTGTACTTGAGAGGCGGGCTTTTTGTGTTCTGGGGGCTTACGAGATTGTGCAAGGGGTTGGATTGCTGACAGGGTTTTTCGAATTGCCATGGGGAGACGAAAAGGTGGCATGCAAAAGTCGAGGAACGACGGGGATTGCGGTTCTGGCGTTTTGGATTCTTGCTTTGTCTACGGCGACAGGCATTGCTGAGTATCGAGTGGACAGTAAGCGGTTTCCCGGGTTTTTCCGCTACTTCGAGCCAGCGGACACAATCCGTTTCGACCCGAGCCGTTGGGTCGTAGGCGAGATCACTTTCATGGCTGCACTGGACAGTGCGTGCGCCGTGTTCGACATGAAGGCCAAAAGCTTGCTTTACGTGGATCTGGCGAAAGACTCCACCTGGACGCTGACTTTCGAGGACAGCCTCCCCGGTGTTCCTCTGATGATCATGGGAATCGAGCCCTGCGGGCGAGATGCGTTCGCAGCGGCGATTGACCCTTCCTGGGTGGTCATCTTCGGGCCAAAAGGCGTCCGGCGGGTGTTTAACCTCGGCTCACACAGGGCAACTTTCCTGTTCGCGACCGGGCCGGATGCCGTATTTCTGCTGGAGAATCCAGAACCGGGGCATCTACACATCACCCGACTTGATTTGAGGACGGGGCGAACTCGAGTGCTGTTTGGACTTCCGGAAGTGGACAGCAGGTACCCGAATTTGATTTTCCGGAGCCGCCAGAACGGCGGGTTGCTGTTTGATGCACGGGAGGGCTTTTTCGTGGCGAACGGTTTTGAGAATGTGATCTACAACTACAGTCCTGCGGGTAAACTTGTGCGAAAACTGCGCAGTTGGTACAAGAACTTCCAAGGGATTCAGCGCGACGCACCGGACCCATCGCCAGCCTCGGTCTTCTCAGCGTTCATGAAAAGGGGAAGGCATCTGGATCTCGTAGACAGGATTTTCAACCTCACCAGCAGCACAATTTTGGCTACGTACGCTGTGGGCGGTAAAGCGAGGGGAGAACTGTTTGACAAGCGAAGTGGCAGGTCGCTGATCGACAGAGAGCTAACGTTTCCTCTGCCAGTCAAATGGGCAGGCAGCGGTTGTGTTTATCTGGTTTACCCACTTGCCGAATCTGGGGACGACGAAGTGGGTAATCCTTCCCTCCTGGTGTTTCGGTTGAAGGAGGAGGTGGACACGCATTAGCCACCAGTGCAGGATTCTGCTGGATAGCGAGGCTGCTGAGGGCTACAGGGCTCTGGCCTCGAGACATTGGAGAGATGGCTCGCGAATCTTGAGCATCTGGGCGGTTGTCTTCCGTGCACGGTGCGACATCGGGGCGTGCCTACATGTTGTGTCGAACTCAGCGGTCTGTGAAAGATCGGAGAGAAAAGCCAACAATGCGCACCGTGGT
>JAADFT010000414.1 GCA_013152765.1 Calditrichota bacterium
AAAGGTAGAAATCGTGGCTTGCGGTGTGTCATTCGCAGGTAAAACTGCGTCAAAAAATGTCATCGAAGCTGCTGTGGAAGGCAAAGCAGGCGGGCGACGCTTGGAGGGAATTAGCTACTGCGCTGGAAGCAGAAAAACAAGCAAGAGATCGTGCTCGGAACAAACAACGGCAAGTCCGTTCCCAGATACTTCGTTTCACCCGATCGACAAACCAGATCTTCGTGCAGACGAAACCTCTGGTGCCCAGCTGCCAGGAGGCAACGAGCCAGTAGACGCCACACTTTCCGCAGCCGTCAAGTCCGAAGCTTCAAAGTAAAAACGTTTTGCGACCAAAAGCGCTGTGCAGTCGGGCACTACTGTAAGACCCCCGCGGCTGGCCGATCATTCCGCCCGCTGAGGTCGAACTGGCCTCACATCAAAATCTTCCCAGAGGTCGCGTGTCAGGGCACGTACTTGTAGCCGACTCCGTGAACCGTCAAAATTCGCCTCGGTTTTGACGGATCGACTTCAATCTTCTTCCGCAGTTTAACCACAAAATTGTCCACGGTTCGCGAGGTAGGAAAGTTGTCGTAGCCCCACACCTTGTCCAGCAACTCGTCCCGGGAAACCGCTTTGCCAGGGTGGTTCACCAGGTAATTGAGCAGGTCAAACTCCTTCACGCTCATTTCCACTTCTCGGCCGCGTTCGTCCTGGGCCTGGTAGTGCTCGAAATCCACCAACAGCCTGCCCACCCGACGCCAGTTCCCCGAAACACTACTCACCTCACCCGTCCGACGCAGCACTGCTTTCACCCGGGCCAGCAGCTCACGCACGCTGAATGGTTTGGTAATGTAATCGTCAGCACCCAGCTCCAGTCCAAGCACCTTGTCGATTTCCTGCCCCCGTGCCGTCAGCATGATGATGGGCGTGTTCGAACCGGCTGCGCGCAGTTCCCGGCACACGTCAAAGCCGGATTTCTTCGGGAGCATCAAATCAAGGATGATCAGGTCGGGAGACAACTCAGTCGCCTTGCGCAGCCCCTCTTCTCCGTCAAACGCCAGGGCCACTTCGTGGCCGTCAAATTCAAAGTTGTCGCGCAGCCCGTACGCCATGCCGCGCTCGTCCTCGATCACCAGAATCCGAGCCATCCGTCGCTCCTACGCTACCGGAAACTCCAGAGTGAACGTACTGCCTTCACCCACTTTACTCCGCACTCTCACGCTGCCGCGGTGAACCCTCATGATGTGCTTGACCAGTGCAAGACCAAGACCGCTTCCGCGGGTGTTGTGGACCAGGTCGTCTCCCACACGGTAGAACTCCTCGAAGATCTTCTTTTGCTCCGATTCGGGGATCCCGATGCCGCGGTCCTCCACCGAGATTGCAACCTTGTCGCGCTCGTGCCAGACCCGGATGTTGACTTCGCGCCTGTCGTTCGAGAATTTCACAGCGTTGTCCAGAAGATTCACCAAAGCCTGTTCGACCGCCTCCGGGTCCGCCTGAACCTCTGGCAGCGGGCGTTGGATCTGCAGACTCAGGGCAAACCCATTCTGATCGAGGTGGAAACGGTAGCTGTCCACCACGCGTTCCACGATGCCGCCGAGGTCAACGGTTGTGAACTTGTAGCGTTTCTGCTTGGACTCGATCCGGGAGAAATCCAGGATGTTGTTGATTAGCTGTGTCAGGCGGCTGCTTTCGCTGACGATGCTCCGGTAGTAACGCCGTTTTTTGGCGTCGTCCGGAACACGGTCAAGCTCCAGCGTTTCCGCGTACATCCGGATCAGCGAAAGCGGAGTGCGCAATTCGTGGGAGACATTCGCCACAAAGGCGGTTTTCATCCGGGCCAGGGCCATTTCGTGCGTAACCGTCCGGAGAAGGAAAACAAGCGCCAGCGCCAGGATGCCGTTCACGGCGCCGAGAAAAAGAAGATTGCGCCGCGTTCGCGCGCGAGAAAGCTGCTCCAGCGTGGTGCCACGAAGGCGGATCTGAAGGCGAAGATCGGGCAGGATCCAGAGTGACTCGCTGGTCTCAAACCGGTTCCCTTCGAAGTCTTCGCTGGCGTACAGCAAGTGATTCCGGCTCTGGTCGGACACAGCGAAAATGAATTCGCCGGTGTTGATGGCGTTCAGCTTGCGCGCGACAACATCGTCGACGAAACGCTGGTCATCGATGACAAGACCACACGTGGCAACTACCGAATCGGCTGTTTCGGCATCCAGCACAGGGAACAGCAGTACGGTGTGGTCGACGTCCAGCCGTGCGACGAGGGGCCGCGTGTAGCCCGCCCTGGCCTGACGCACAGCTCGGTTCCAGACGGCCTCACGCTCGCTGAGTGTCCGTGTAACAAGCCGCCGAAGCTGTGGGCGCCTCACCGAACTGAACTGTCCTGCCGTGGCCATCAGAAAAACGTCTCTGCGATTCACCACAAAAGCCCCAGAAAGGGGCGGTTTGCCACGCAAGAAGCGCCTCAGATTGCGAACCCCCGGCCAGGCTCGATCAGCGTCTTTCAACGATCGCCCCAGAACTGCAAGCTCAGAAGCCCAGGTGTTGAATCTGTCCCAGCAGTACTGGTTCACGGAGAAGAGGATGCTGTCCAGTTGACGCTGGTAAATGGAACGGAGAAGCCGTTCGTTTTCGCCGCTCTGAGCAAGCTGGTAGATGGTGTAAGTCGCGAGAGGGATGACCAACGCCACGGCCACGATGACGGAAATCCTCGAAATGGGGGTGCGGATGCGTCGTCGAAATCCTGCCACGCTTCGAAGCCCTCCGGGCTCTGAAGTCCTCTCCAGAAAAAGCCGAATCTACCGTTGCAACGTCATCTGGTTCAGTGATGTTTCCAACGCGGTTTGGCCTACCAGCGCGGAAACGCCCCTGCCCGCATTCGGACAGGGGCGCACACCGGGGTAGAATCCTTCTTGCCGTCACGCGTTCACCTTGACGAACACCGCCGAAGGAAGTTCTTGAAAAAACAGAAAGATGCTTTCCGCCGCCCTTCGCGAGCGCTGTCTAACGCACCAGCACCACCTTGCGCGTGGCTACCTGTCCGCTCGCCTGCAGACGAACGACGTACACACCGGTCGCAACGGACTGCCCCAGGGAATCGCGTCCGTCCCACACCACTCGGCCGAGCTCGCCGGTCGTGCTCTGGCCCGTGACGCGCCTTACCAGGTGCCCGCGCACGTCGTAAATCGACAAACTGAATTTACCCGCCGGAACTCTGTAGACGAAAACCGTGCGGGCGTTAAACGGATTTGGGTACCCCGCAGACAGAGAAAAATCGCGCGGCTCGTTGGAATGTTCTTCGGAAATGCCTGTCACGGACACGTCCACGATGCGGCCCTCTGTGCCGTAGTTCACCGGCGAGTGGGCTTGAATCCAGCTCACCAGCGCCTGGTACTCTGACACGCCCAC
>JAADFT010000415.1 GCA_013152765.1 Calditrichota bacterium
AGAGCCGGTTCCTCCCGGCCAGGAACACCCGCCTGGCGCCCCAAACGGAAAACGGGCCCGGGAGAACGTCCATTCCCGCCGGGCCCGCACCTTTCCTTCCCGGAAAAGCCTGGCTCGCCGCCTTACTTCGTCAGGACCAGCTTCACGGTGCGCGTGTAGGAACCAGCCGTGAGGCGAGCGAGGTAGATCCCGGAAGGCAGGTCGGCTGCGTTCCAAACGCGCGTGTGGCGTCCCGCGGGTAGCGTGCCGTTTGCGAGCGTTGCCACCTTCCGCCCGCGCAAGTCGTACACGACCAGACTGACGCGCTCCGTTCTGGGCAGGTCAAACGCGAGAGTCGTGGACGGGTTGAACGGGTTGGGGTAGTTCTGCAACAACGCGTGCATCCGCGGAAGCACGTCGCCCTTCGCCTGCCCTTCCACACGGCTGAAAACCGGGTTCTCGAAGAAGGACAACACGTCTTTGAAGAAGGCCGTGCGCCGTTCCAGCGTGTCCATGTAGTACGGGTCGAAGAAGCAACCCAGCACCTTGGACGTGCCGTTGTCGTAGTAAATGGCCGCGGCCAGTCCCGCAAGCGGGTAGGACTCCGGACCCATCAGGTACACGGGAACAGCCCCTTCCACTGGCGTGCAACCGTCGGCGTACCACAAACCACCGCTGGAGAAGTACCACTTCAGGGTGTCGACACTGGAAATGTTCTGTTTCGGGTAGCGCAGCAGCATCGGCACTCCGACCCCACCGTCGTCCGCCTTCGACTGGGCGTCGTAGCGCGCCACACCCAGGTAGTCGTAGAGAAAATCCCCGGGGGCGAACTCGTCCGGCGCCTTCCCGTAGCGGTCGTAGATGATGTCGTTGCCAATCGCCCACAGCTTACCACCGTTGTCCAGGTAAGCCTTCAGCTCCTGGTTCAACGTGTCCTCACCAGCCCAGAATTGCTGGCCCACGCCGTCGTTCGCCGTGTACCACACGACCAGGTCGAACTTGCCCATTTCCTCGGCCGTTGGCGACCGCCCGCTGTCGGCCGCTGCGAACAGGGTGTACGTGTAGCCGGCTGCTTCGATTGTTTCCTCGATCCGCGGCAGGTGGTCGGGACGGGAGTAGTCGTCGTCATCCACCAGCAGAATCTTCATCGCCGAAGGTGCCGCCAGCGTGCCCACGTAGGGAATGCGCGCGTACATCAAGTAGTGGCCCAGGCTGGAGGTCGGGTTCCATTCCGTCCAGGTCACGTCGGCGCCGCCCTTGAAAACACCCTCGATGGCCGGACGCACCTTCCGACCGATCGTGGGGTTGAAGACCGAGTTGCCGTACTGGTTCACGTACTTGGCCTGGCTGAGCTGAGCCGAACCGTTCCAGGTCTTGCCACCGTCCGGCGAGGTGTTGTAGAAGACCTGCCGGATCGAGTCCACCTTCTGAATCCAGGTGACGTACACCCCGTAGTTCGGGTCAATCGAGATGTTCGGCCGGTCCAGGTCCCCGTTGCTGCACGTGTCCAGCTGCACCGGCTCGGTCCACGTGCTCCCGTCGAAGATCTGGTAGAGGATGTGCTTGGTCTTCGCGTCGTAGTAAACCAGGTGCAAATTGCCACTCGGATCTGTGGCGATCGAGGGCACTCCCTGACGCGTGCCGCCCGTGGTACCGAAGGTAACCGGACCAACGTCGGTCACTGGATTGCCCGGAACCAGATCCAGCTCCGTGACGCCCTGTTTGCCGTCGTCCGCGTACGTCTGAACGTCGTACGACGCGATGCCGAAGTAGTCGTAGCACATGTCGCCGACTGCAAAGCTGTCGGGGGCCTTGCCGTAGCGGTCGTACAACCAGTCCGAACCGATCAACCAGAGCTTCTTGTTGCCCTGATCCAGGTAGGTCTTCAGCTCGGCGTTGTCCTCGTCGGCGATGTTCCAGAGAGCCAGCTGCTTGCCGTCGTCGCCCGCGAACCAGATCACGACGTCGTAGGCATTCAGCGTGTCGGCCGGCGGCACGCTTGTGGCCATGCCGCTGCTGTTTCCGCAGTCGAACACGGAGTACGACACGCCAGCAGCGTCCAGAGCCGCGGTGATGATGCCTTCGTTGTTGTACCGGTTGTCGTCGTCAACAAGCAGCACGCGCTTCCCGGTGCCGAAGTAGCTCATGACGTCGGCCACGATCTCGTTCCGCTGCTCCTCCGGCGTGAAGTACATGTTGAAGAAGAAGGAAAGACCCTCCGAGCCGTTGGCCATCGTGTAGTCGATGGCCGCGGCTTTGTCGTGGTACATGTAGCTCGTGTCGCCGAGCACGTACACCGCTTGCGCGCCTTCCACGGGCGTGCAGCCGTCGAGCCAGCGCATGGCCCGGGGCGCACCGTCGTGAATCGGAGTGACGGCCTCGGGTGTCGTCCAGCCCGAATCCGGCCTGTAGATGGACAGGAACACTTCGTACGCTTTCGTGGACGGTTCCTTGTCCTCCCAGCAGGCGAACATGACGCCGTTCTTGCCAGCAGCCAGGTTCACGTCCATCCAGTTGAAGGGAAGCTGGTTCGGCGTTGGGTACTCCGCCGTGAGGTTGTCCACCACCCAGGTCTTGCCGCCGTCGCTGCTGTGGGTTGAGTAGATGTTGGCGGGGAAAATGGCCGGATCGTTCCAGATCGAAAACAGCGTGAAAATGGTGCCGTCGTCCGCCAGGTCCACCGTGTTCACGCCCACGTTGCTCGAGAACGTGTCCGGCTGGGCCTGGACCGGGTCGGACCACAACCCGTCCTTCCACACGGAGAACATGAGGTGGCGGCGGCCGTCGCTCCATTTTTCTTTCCACGTGCAGAAGATCCGGCCGCTGTCGTCAGCCACCACTGCTGGCACGCCCGTGGCGTTCTCTGTGCTGTGGCTGAGTTGCTGGGGCGGGTCCCAGCTGCCAAAAATCGAATTGTAGGTGTAGTACCAGATGTCCTGGTTCGTGTAACCCGAGCCGGGCTCAAAGACCACGACCAGGTCGCCCTGCGGCGTCCGCGCGGAATTTCGCGCTCCGCAGTAGCGCGTGGCGTTGTAGTAGTCGACCTCCCCGATGACGGAGAGATCCTCCTGGGCCAGGAGGCTGCCCGCTCCCAGCATCAGGAGCACCGCGACCGTTGCCATCAGCACTCTCTTCATTCTGCTGACCTCCTCTCCTTTGAGTAACATGCCCACGACCTTTCTCTCCAGAGCATTTCTCGCGCGACATCCCAGTCGAGCCTGCTACGTCAGATCTGCCTGAACAAAGCGGAAAAAGGGGCAGCTTCTCCGCCCGGGGATCAAATCCTGGGCTGCGGGCGAACTCGCCCGCTCAAGCGGGCTCAATCCCGTGAGAATCACCAACATCCTGACCGAGCGAAATCAACCTGGTCCCGCGCCGACAACGCCATCCGAGACTGTGCCCCAG
>JAADFT010000416.1 GCA_013152765.1 Calditrichota bacterium
GTGTTCGCCCTGCACGCCGCGGCGAGCATCGGCAATCATCGTCGCGTTCACACGGTAGGTGCCTCCCTGCACGGGCTTCAGAAGTCCGCCTCGTCCAACCACGGCGCTCAGTTCATTCAGGGACACACCGTGACGTTTCAAGAATTCCAGGGCCGCGTCGAGCCGCAGATCGAACTGATCCCAAAGCTCCGCGTAGGCCTGCAACTGCTCCGCCGGGTGTGCCACGGTCTCGGCGGCAATCTTCCGATTGCCACGGAACAGCGCCAGCTTTGTGGATGTCGATCCGGGGTTGATCACCAGAATCAGGTGTTCCGCTTTCTCGCTCACAACAACCTCTGCCCTTGTTCCACACTCCAGCATACGAGACGGCAAACGCCTGTGACTGACCTGGGGGTGGCCAATCGCGAATGCCAGCCGCCTTCTTGCAGCTTCTCAGAACAGGTTGTACGTCAGCCCAATTGCCAGCGACTGCTTGATTTGCGTGCGTTTGCTGACGTCTTTGTCGTAAAGCACGTTGACCGTGAGGTTTACGGCCACGTACTTGGCCACCTGCGCGGTCCAGACGTTGTCCCAAATCACGTCGACCACGTCGATGTGCTCAAACGTCGAAAACATCCGCAGGCGTCCATTGTAGACGAGTTGTGTGCCCAGCTTCAGCGTCCACGAGGACGTGGACTGAATGCCCGTCTCGATCTTGCGTTTCTCGACCTCCGGAGTACGCGGGTCGTCCGAGTACTGCGTGTACTTTCGCGTGTAGGTCTCCTTGAAACCGCAACCAAGGCGTGAGCGGAAATACTTCTCGGTGGCCAGATTGGCGCCAATGGTCTGGGTCATGTACAGCGGATCGCGAAAAGCAGAACGCGGTACCGGCGGCTTCTTTCGGTAGTCGTAGCCCGTGGCGAACTGAGTCCGCAGCGTAGCCCCGATGAACGGGTTGATGTGTTTGTCGATCCGGTAGCTCATGGACAGGTCCATGTCGATCTGGTCGGTGCTGTTGCGCAGGCTTTCGCCATCAAGCTTGGTCTGGCCGAAAGCGAACTTTCCAACAAAACGCCAGCTCATCCGGGTGTCCTTGAGGTCGAAATTGGCATTGAGCTGGGCCACGTAGGAAAGAGCGTCCTGGCCACCTGCAGCCCAGTCCTTGTACTGCAACTGCGTCACGTTCAGAGCAGCCACCACTTGCTTGGTCAGCCTCGAAGCGCTACCACTTGAAGCCAGCGCCGCCGGAGCGACGTTCAGCAAAAGAGCCAGCAACAGTTGGGGAGCAATCACACGCTCGAAACCTCTGCGCATCCACACCTCCTGATTGGAAATTTCCAGGTTACACAGGTCCAGAACCCGGCGAGTTTGACGCGAATCCGCAACTGGCGAAAAAGCAGTTGGCAGTCGGCAGCTAGCAGTCAACAACGGGCGGTCGGCAGTCGGCAATTGGCGGTCAGCAGTGCCGTACGTCTTGCGGTGCGGTTCACCAGCGCATGACAGAACGGCTCATGAGCCGGCGGTGGTGACGCCGTCTTTGGAAGCCCGAACCACCCCGACACGAATCTGCTCCCAGACTTCGTGGGCCCCGGTCTTCCCAATAAACTCCTCCGGGGCACAGTCCAGGTTGAGGTCGGAGCACCCGCTGCTGAGATTCTCACCGGCTAAAGCGGTTCGGTCGGCGCTGGTGTACCTGCCGAGCGCGAGTCCGCGAAGTGTGCCACCAGGTCTTCGATCAACGTGGCCATGTTCAGTTTGGCCGAGCCCTCGACGAGCACGGTGTCGCCGTCGCGAATCAGGCTGCGCAGCACATCGGAAGCTTCTTCCAGGGAATCGAACCAGAGCACTGCTTTGTGCACACCCGCCCCTGCTGTGGCCCCCTCCGCCAGGGGGCGAGCGCCGTCGCCCACACAAACGATCACGTCGATCGGCATCTTGGCCAGGTAGTGGCCCGACATGCGGTGACGTTCAGCCGTGTTCTCGCCCACCTGGTCCATCTCGCCGAGCACCATCACAAGTCGACGCGAATAGCGGGCGAAGTTCACCAGCGTGGCCGAGGTTTTCACCAGCGACTGCGGGTTGGCATCGTAGGTGTCGTCGATCAGGCGGATGCGGCCGAGGTCGAGAAGTCGTCCACGGCCTGAGGGCAAACTGAAATCGTTCTCCAGCGCGTCTTTGATCGCGGCCGAGGGTACGCCAACAATCTGCGCGACCGTAACTGCGGCCAGAGCGTTGTAGACGTCACCAAGGCTGTAGATTGGCATGTGCAGGTCCACACTGTCGCCGATTTCGCTTACCACGCGGAACCGGGTTCCATCCGGCCCAAGATGCTCGATGTCAGCAGCCCAGACGTCTGCGCGACTGGACACACCAAATTTCACCGCCCGGGCCCCTTTCGATTCGGCCACCGTCCCCATTTGCGACGTGAACTCGTTGTCTTTGTTCAGCACCGCTGTACCTTCCGGCCGCAAATTTGCGATCAGTTGCGCCTTGGCCTCCGCGGTCTGCTGCACGCTACCGAATCGGACCATGTGAGCTTCCCCAACGTTGGTCACGACGGCCACGTCGGGTTGCAGCAACGTCGCTGCCTGCTTCATGCCATCCAGACTCGTCGCTCCCACCTTGAACACCGCAGCCCAGTACGGCTCCCCCAGGTGGACCATGTACCGCGCCAGGCACCCGGCCTCGGCACATTCGTACGGCGCGGTGAGAATCTTGCCACGCCGAGACAGAATCGCACCGATCATGCGCTTGGTCGTTGTCTTCCCATTGCTGCCGGTGATGGCAACGACTGGGCCACCGAAAACCTCGCGGGCCCGGGCAGCTTCCGGAAACAGGCTGCTTTCAAAACTTGGCATTTGCGTCTCGCTACTGGACGATTCAAATCACGTTCGACAACGAGTCAAATTTCCCGGTTCAAGCATGTTGTCCGCGTCGATCAACACCGCTTTTGCAGCAGGGAGCACACTGTGCGGCGAATAGGCAGACCATCCTCCGTGCCGTCCCGACTACCCCCTACCCATCGGATCACAGCAGTCCGCATACGTACAAGCTCGGGCATGCAGTTGAACACGCGAACCGGCGTCCCCTAATCAGCGCACGTGGTGCAACAACCACGCACAACAGGCCGATTTGGTACGCCAGTGGCTGCCTTGGAATATGCGAATTGCGGTGGAGGAAATCAACCACTACAACGTCCCGGCGGAACACTCCCGACCTCCACACAGTCACAAGCTTTTTCCGCGTAGACTGCTACCCAAGACCAGTTGATCCTCTCGAAGCAACGTACCGAAGGAAGTAAGCGTGGGCCGGAAGAACCGCTGGAAAGCATGTGTCCAGGACTGGACCGCTCAGCTGGCAGTCCCAATGTCCGCGTCGTGAGGG
>JAADFT010000417.1 GCA_013152765.1 Calditrichota bacterium
ACGACGAAACCGATTCAGCTAAGAGTCCAGAAGCTTGTGTACCCTCAGTCTGAAAACTTGCCAAGCAGCACGGTCAAACTGCAAAAGTCGCTTCGGACTCGCCCCGGTTTTCCGGAGCTGCTCACTTCCGTCGCGACGGGGCTTCCAACACGCTTAAGTCGGTGAATTTCGTTTCCGCTACTGCGCCACCTTTCAGCCAACTCGCCTGAACTTCCCCGGCAGGAACGGAATCAGCGCTCGAAATCCTCGTCGTCCATGAGCCACGGGTGCTCATGCAGCCCGAAGCCCCTGTCGTAGTAGGAACGGTAACCGTACGGTCCGTAACCGTAGTACCCACGCGGCACAGCCCCGTACTGCAAATGAAGCGTCAGGTTTTTGCGCGGCTGGAAACGGATCTCAGCGCCAGACACAAAAAGGGAACGCGCCGAGGGGAGATTCGAAAACCCACCAAAAGGCTGGTGAAGCATCCCTAATTGCAGGCGAGCAACCAGCTTCGGTGAGAACCGGTACGTCATGGTGTTGAGGTAAAGTCCCTGGGAGATGGTGTGGCCGCCCAAGGAAAAGAACGAGAGGCTGTAGCTTTGCTGCATGTGAAACTTCGAAGGATCCAATCCCAGCATGCCGATCAGAGACTGCGGGCTTGCGCTACGCAGCTCCTGGCGCAAATTGGGAGCACTCGCCTGCGTTTTCAGCTGGGCGAACGATGTCAGCGGCACAACCAACCCGAGAACGACCACGGCAACTGTCAGCCGCCGCATGCTCTCACCTCCTCGCCGAATCGAGATGACTCTTTGCATACCAGTTTCGCCCCCAGAACCTGGCAACACGGTTACAATTAAGCAATTCCTCTCTGAAAGTCAACCGCTTTTTCCCGCTCAGATCTTCCGATTTTCGCGGGCAAATCGTGCGTCACCCAAGCACACGTTTACACCCAAAACCGACCGCGGATGGACGCAGACACCTGTTCTCTACCCTTAACACACCTGGACGCGGTCTAAGCTCATTCGACAGCACACCGTGTCAAACCACGCAGCACAACCTGCCACCGTCTTCACGCGCCCCTCCAATCTGAGTTTCGTCCTCTCGCGGCTCTCCCTTAACCCAAACAGCCCCTGGCGTCTCTACGTCCCGCTGGTTCGCCCTGCCGCGTCGGGGTGCAGCCCCAGTCGCCTACGCAGAATTGCTTCGGCCTGGCGCAGGTGCTCCACAGTGTTGATACCCATCGTTTCTTCAAAACTGTCGGCCAGAACTGTGTGAATCGGCAGGCCCCGGCTGCGAAGAATCTCAAGTACGTCCGTCAAGTAGTACTCCCCCTGAGCGTTGTCGTTCCGCACTTCTTCGAGCGCTTCGAAAAGCAGGGGAGCCCGAAACACGTAGGTCGAGGTGTTCACTCGCTTGATGGCTTTCGTGACCGGGTCCGCGTCCTTTTCCTCCACAATTCGCAAAAAGCGACCCTCGTCGTCCAGCACAATCCGTCCACAACCGGTCGGATCGTCCGCTATGGCCGTCAGGATTGTGGCCGCAGCTCCGGAGTTACGGTGTTCGGCTACCAGTCGCTTCAATGTGGCGCTCGTGAACAGGGGGCTGTCTCCGGCCAGCACCAGCACGTCGCCGTCGAAGTCGTTCAACGCCGCCTTAGTCTGCTGCACAGCGTGTCCGGTGCCAAGCTGGGGCTCCTGAATCACCACCTCGGCCCCACTGCCTCGCACGGCTTCGGCCACGTCCTGCCACCTGTGGCCCAGAACCAGGATCACCCGATCGGCACCGACGATCTTCGCAAAGTCGAGCACGTAGTGGATCATCGGCTTCCCGAGGAGCGGGTGCAGCACCTTGGGGAGAGACGAATGCATCCGCTTGCCCTTGCCAGCGGCGAGAATCACTGCGGCCAGCCCGGCGGAGCGCTCCTGCGGCACCGTCACCGCAGCCCTCGCAGGATCATGTTGTCGATCAGCCGCGTCTGCCCAATCCACACGGCCAGGGCAATCAGAACGTCGCCGCGCAACTCCCGCAGGTCCTGAAGCGTCTCCGCATCCACAATCGAGATGTAGTCGATTCGACTGCTTGGCACGCTTTCGACGATCTTGCGCATTTCCCTGAGGATGACCTCGCTGCTGCGCTCTCCGCCGTCGATGAGCTGCCGGGCTTTCTGCAGTGCCCGGTAGAGGACAAGCGCGTCCTGCCTCTCCTGCGGATTCAGGTAGGTGTTACGCGAGCTCAAAGCCAGGCCGTCTTCTTCCCGAACGATCGGAGCCACAACAATGTCCAGGTCGAAATTCAGGTCGCGAACCATTTGCTGGATGACGATGGCCTGCTGGGCATCCTTCTGGCCGAACACGGCGAAATGCGGCTTCACGATGTGAAACAACTTGGTCACCACAGTGGTCACACCGCGGAAGAAGTTCGGACGCGAAGCCCCACAGAGCGGTTCGGTCAATTTTTCCACGAGAACGTAGGTGTGGTACGGCTGCGGGTACATGTCCTCAACGGAAGGGTTGAAAACGATGTCGGCGCCAGCCTCCTCCGCGAGGCGCAGGTCGCGGTCCAGGTCCCGGGGGTAACGGTCGTAGTCTTCGTTGGGCCCGAACTGGGTTGGGTTCACGAAGATGCTGACCACCACCACGTCGGCGCGCTCGCGGGCCAGGCGCACGAGGCTCAGGTGGCCTTCGTGCAGGTACCCCATCGTGGGCACGAAACCGATTCGCTTGCCCGCCAGTCTCAGGCTTTCCGCCTCCGACTGCATTTCCGGAATGCTCTTGATCAGCCGCACAGCCATGATTCGCAACCCTCCGTCAGTAACTCTCTTCGGCGCTGGGGAACCGCCCCTGCTGCACATCCTCCGCGTAGGTCTCGACCGCTTTACGAATCTCCGCCGCCAGCCCGGCGTAGCGCCGCACGAATTTCGGTTTGAAACGCTCGAACATCCCGAGCATGTCGTGCGTGACCAGGATTTGCCCGTCGCACTGGGGTCCAGCGCCAATCCCGATGGTCGGCACCTGGACGCGCCGGGTGATTTCAGCCGCCAGGTCCGACGGCACTTTTTCCAGCACCAAGGCGAACACACCGGCTTCGTCGAGCGCCAGAGCGTCGTCCAGCAGGGCCTGGCGCTCTTCTTCGGACTTGCCGCGGACCCGGTACCCGCCGAAACGGTGAATTGACTGCGGCGTGAGCCCCAGATGCCCCATCACCGGAATGCCAACTTCCACCAAACGCTGCACCCTGTCGACGATCGACGCACCGCCTTCGAGCTTCACCGCCTCGGCTCCAGCTTCTTTGAGAAGTCGCCCCGCGTTTCGCACCGTTTCGTCCGCCGAAACCTGGTAGCTCAGAAAAGGCATGTCGGCTACAAGCAGGGCGCGTTTCA